>CAJCJC010000120.1 GCA_903970575.1 Alphaproteobacteria bacterium | reverse complement strand
GCCGAACCGGCGCGGCTGTGGCGGTATTACAAGCCGGCCGGCCTCGTCACCACGGCGCGGGACGAGCAGGGACGCGCGACAATTTTCGAGCGTCTACCGCAAACGATGCCGCGCGTCGTCTCGGTTGGGCGGCTGGACCTGACGTCGGAAGGGCTTCTGTTGTTGACCAACGATGGAGAACTGGCCCGGCACCTGGAATTACCGGCGACGGGTTGGGTGCGTCGCTATCGCGTCCGCGCCTTTGGGCGCATCGACCAGACGGCGCTGGACAGGCTGAGAAGCGGCATTACCGTTGACGGCGTCGCCTATGGCGCCATCGAAGCCGTGATCGATCGGCAGCAAGGCCATAATATGTGGATCAACATGGCGCTGACCGAAGGACGCAATCGAGAAATCCGCCGGGTTCTCGAAGCGTTGAGGCTTACCGTGAACCGGCTGATCCGGGTGTCCTATGGGCCGTTCCAGCTGGGCAAGATGCCGATTGGCGGCGTCGACGAAGTGCCCAGGCGTGTCTTGAAGGAGCAACTAGGGGAGTTCCTCGATGGCGAGGCGAAGGCCGCCAAGGTGAAGCGTAAGCAGAAAATCCTGGATTCCGATGCGGATCGTCGCCGGGACGCATAGGGGAAGGCGGCTCGAGGCGCCGCCGGACGATCGCATTCGCCCGACCTCGGATCGGATCAGGGAAGCGATCTTTAACATCCTTAGCCACCGACTCGGCGGCTTGGATGGCGTTCGCGTGCTGGACGGGTTCGCCGGCACCGGGGCGCTGGGCCTCGAAGCCCTCTCGCGCGGCGCCGCGACGGCCATGTTCGTCGACCGTAACCGCGACGCGCTGTCCATTTGCCGCCGGAACGCGGCGGCGCTAGGCCTGGATGCGCGATGCGAGTTTCAGCTTGCCGATTTGACGAGACCACCCGGCGCGCCCTTGCCCTATGATCTTGCGCTGCTGGACCCTCCTTATGGCGAGGGGTTTGCGACCACAGCGATAAGCGCGCTTGCCGAGGCCGGATGGCTTGCCCCCGATGCGCTGCTGGTCATCGAGTCGGACCGGGGTCGGCCGGAGATCGTTCCGGCCCCTTTCGGTATACTGGATACGCGTCATTATGGTCGCACGCGGATCGATCTTGTCGCATATCCTGGAACTTTATGATCCGCGCTGTCTTGACCGGCATGGACCTTATGAAGGTGACAACGATGAAAACGAGCAAAAGCGCGGCCAGTTTGCCCGCCATGATGGCGGAACTGACCGTGAGTTCCTGGACCACGATCTTGCGGCGGACGCAATTGATAGCCGAGGGCAAATGTACGCCCGCCGAGTATCAGCGCATGATGACCGAAAAAGCCGACGCCGCCCGCGCATCCCTGATGGCGTTCACGACGCCGGGCGCGCCAAATCCGCAGGCGATACTTCAACCTTGGCTATCGCGGGCGACGGCCAACGCACAACGGCTACGGCGTCGATAACGCCATCATTGCGTGGCGGCGTCGTTCCGCCAACCGCCGCCGAGCGCCAGGAACAGAGAGACCTGATCGGCCGCTATCCGGCTTTCCGACTGCGCCAGCGCCTGTTCAGCGCCGGCCCTCACCCGCTCAGCGTCCAAGGTCACGAACGCATCGCCCTGCCCGGCGCTGAACAAGGTTCTGGCCTGCCGATCGGCCTCATCAGCCCGATCGCGCGCCGCGCGCAAGGCGGCGGTCCGGTCCAGGTCACGGCCATAGACGGTAAGCCCGCTTTCGAGCTCTCGCAGCGCCGCCAGCACCTTGCCATCGAAATTCGCCAGCGCCTCTTCGGTTCGCGCTTCAGCCGCCCGGATGCGCGCCCTATCCGCGTTCTGCCGCGGAAAAT
Source organism: Alphaproteobacteria bacterium (assembly GCA_903970575.1). Lineage (GTDB taxonomy): Bacteria > Pseudomonadota > Alphaproteobacteria > BOG-932 > Roseiterribacteraceae > BOG-932. The sequence goes on along the minus strand of CAJCJC010000120.1, from coordinate 897 downwards.
CCCACGAGATGAGCGGGCCAACGGCATAGCGCAGGGTCGCCGCCTTGAAGATGTCGCCGACGAGGCCCGTCGAACCGCCCGAAAGCCCGAAGCTGATCTTGGGATATAGATCCGCCGTGGCGACCCCGATGCGCGCGGTGGCGGCGGCAAGCTGACGCTCCGCCTCACGAATATCGGGGCGTCGCCGCAAGAACGCCGAACCGTCGCCGACCGGAATGGGCTGTCGCAATCGGGGTTCGGCGGCGCAATCCTCCAGCGCCCTTGGGAAATTCGCGGGCGGCTGGCCCGTGAGCGTCGCCAGCCGATAGAGCGCGAGGCGTTTTTCCGCCTGCAAAGGCGGAATATTGGCGCGAAACTGCTCGACCTGGGCCTCGGTGCGGGTGAGATCGAGCGCGCTGCCGCGTCCGGCGTCGACCAGTCGTCGCGTCAGATCGGCGCTTCGCTCTTGCAGCGCCAGGGTGTTTTGCGCCACGGCCAGTTCGCGGCCGGCGCTGCACGCGGCCAAATAGGCGCGCACGGTGTCGGCGACGACGGTAACGCGCACCAGATCGGCCGCAGCCCGGGCCGCCTCGGCGTCGGCTCGGGAGGCTTCGATGCCGCGCTTGATCTGCCCGAACAGATCGATCTGATACGAGACCGAGACTCCGGTATCGTAAAGACCGGTCGACGGCAGCGGCGTGGTGAGCAGATATTGCTCACCCGACAATTCGCCATAGTCGAATGCGCTATCGATCTTGGTCGACGGCAGCGTTCCATCCTCGGCGATAGCGACCGCCGCCTGGGCGCGGGCGATATTGGCCGCGGCTATGCGCAAATCCGTATTGGCGGCGAGAGTCTGGCGCACCAGATCGGCCGCAGCCCGGGCCGCCTCGGCGTCGGCTCGGGAGGCTTCGATGC
>CAJCJC010000119.1 GCA_903970575.1 Alphaproteobacteria bacterium | reverse complement strand
CGCCGTCGCGGCGGGCGCATTTCAAACGATTCCCATCCTGGGAGGGCTCGCCGCCTGGCGTTTGGTGCTGGTCCTCTGCGGAGTTTTGGGCGTAGCGGTGATTCTGGCGCTCGGCTCCGTCCGCGAACCTGCGCGCCGGGCGCCCGAGGCCGGGTCCGGGGACAAGGTCGGCTTGACGATCTTTGCCCACCATGTCTGGCGCAACAAGACGCTCTTCATCCCGCTTTTTATCGGGGCGATGCTGAGCACGACCAGCGGCTCCGCGTCCGCCGCATGGTCTCCGGCCATCTACATCAGGCGGTTTCATGTGACGCCGCAGCAGATCGGTCCGACTCTCGGGCTGGTCGCGATCCTGGCCGGCATAGGCGGCGCCTTCCTGGGCGGCTTCCTCTCGGACAGGCTGGAGACGTTGAAGCGGCCGGATCTCAAGCTCGGCGTGAGTATGATCGCTCTGCTCTGCTGCCTGCCGGGCGGCGCGCTCGTCTGGGCGCCCACGCCTAGCGTTGCAATGGCGCTTCAAAGCAGCGGCATGTTGTTCGGTCCCATTTCCAGCATGGTGACGATCATCGCCCTTCAGGACGTCATCCCGGCCGGATCTCGCGGTCTCGCCATGTCGGTGCTGAGCCTCTTCACGCTGCTGCTCGGCGCGAGCATTGGGCCAACGGCGGTCGCGTTGACCACCCAGTATGTTTTCCGGGACGACCAGATGGTCGGCTACGCGCTGCAGGCCATTTCGGCGCCGGCGCTGATTATCGGCGGCGTCTGCTTTTTCTTGGCCCGGCGCGAAGCGCGGCGTTATTTCGATTCCGAGCGACTGGGGGCCGGGCGACCGGGCGCGCAACCGTCGGGCTCGGCCGGCGTCGCGTCGGCGTCTCCGGCGTAATCCTACCTTTTTCAGTTAAGGCGACGGCGATGCAATACACACATCTGGGGCGCTCCGGCCTTATCGTTTCCAGGCTCGCCTTCGGGTGCATGAGCATCGGCGCGGAGTGGGGACTGAACGAGAGTGACGCCCGCGAGCAGATCGCCAAGGCGTTTTCGGCGGGCATAAATTTTTTCGACACCGCCGATGTGTACGGTCGCGGCAACGCCGAGCGCATATTGGGAGAAACCTTGAAGGAAATCGCGGGCCGGGACGAAGTCGTCATCGCGTCCAAGGTCTATATGCCGATGGGATCGGGGCCTAATTCATCTGGATTGGGCCGCAAACACATCCTGTCTAGCATCGACGCGACGTTAAAGCGTCTGCGGACCGACCATATAGACCTCTATCAAATCCATCGCTTCGATCGGGAGACGCCCATCGAAGAGACTTTGGAGGCGCTGGACGCGATCGTGAAGGCCGGAAAGGTGCGTTATCTCGGCGCCTGCTCGATGTTCGCCTGGCAAATGATGAAGATGCTCGGCCTCAGCGACCGGCGCGGCCTGTCCCGGTTCGTTTCCATGCAGAATCACTACAATCTTCTGTACCGCGAGGAAGAACGCGAGATGCTGCCCTTATGCCGCGAAGAAGGAATCGGCGTGTTGCCGTGGAGCCCGCTGGCGCGGGGGCAGCTGGCGCGAACCGGCCGAACGCTTCGGGGCGACGCGGACAGGCTGGCCGATACATGGTATCCCCCGACCGAATCTCGCGCCCGGATTCTCGTAACCCTCCGCTCCATCGCGGAGGATCGCGGCGCGTCGCCGGCGCAAATCGCGCTGGCGTGGCTGCTCGCCCGAAAGGGCGTGGTCGGCCCTGTCATCGGCGTGTCCAAGCCGCATCATCTCGACGATGCGGTCGCGGCGGTGGATATCGCCTTGTCGGAGGCGGAGATCGCGCGTCTGGACGAACACTACGCGCCGCTCCCGGTGGCCGGCATCGACCCCCCTTGGCGATGAGCACGCGGCGTCACCTCACCCAGCCCTCTACCATCGCGGGAGAGGGCTAACCCGTTGATTCTTGTACCTCCCCCTCGATGGGAGGGGGCATTCAAACATCTTCGGGCTTTGCTCGGAATTCGTTAGTTTTAACGCGGAGTTAGTTTTAACGCGGAGGTAGCAGAGAAGCACGGAGATCGCCGAGAAACCATGATTTCTCAGCGTTCTCCGCGGTAAACGGCTTTCGTTGGCGTCTTCGTGTCTTGGCGTTTCAATCCGAACGGTGATGGTCCCGACAATCGCAACTCCAACTAACCGCAATCGACCCTACGCCGCCTTATCCGGCGGTCGCCGATGGGGCGGCGGCCGGTAACTTCCCGGCCTGGCCTTTTTGCGAACCCAGGCCCCGGTCCAGGCCTCGTCCGGCTCCCGCGCCATCGCTTCCAGGCAGGCCTCGAAATTGGGCCTGGGCACTTCATAAATCAGGATGGTGATCCGCGAGAGGGGTGAGTCCTTGGCCGCCACCTCCCCCATGCCGCCGGCTTCGAGGTCGAGAACCGCCGCCGCGTCGATCCGGGCGAGTTGCGCCATGGTCGCCGCCTGGGCCTTCTTGCGCTCTTCTTCCCAATCCCGTTCCGGCTTGTCCTTCAAATCGTTGCGATAGCCGCGCGTACTGCCGGTGCGC
>CAJCJC010000118.1 GCA_903970575.1 Alphaproteobacteria bacterium | reverse complement strand
GGACGGACATGCGCATCGGGATTTTTGCGGCCGCGATCATCACGGTGATACTAACACCATCCCAATAGCTTTGGCATCAGCTTGCCACGCCCGGTGGGCACGCACTAGATTGACACTTGTATAGCGATGCGCCGTCAGGCGGCGGGTTTAGGGAGGATAATATGGCGACGACCGCGGAATATGGGTTGGGTGAATTCGCGTTCCCGCGCGGCTGGTTCATGGTGGCCGAGGCGAGCGAGCTCGATAACGGACCGATCGCGGTTCGGTTCTTCGCGAATGATTTTGTGATCTATCGTGGGGAGAGCGGTCGGGTGGTGATGCTTGACGCCTATTGTCCGCACATGGGCACGCATCTCTGCAAGAACACGACATCCTATATCGTGCGCGACGGTACGCAGATTCAGGGAGATTCGATCCGCTGCCCGTACCACGCCTGGCGCTTTGGGGCCGATGGCAAATGCGACGACATCCCTTACGCCAAGAAAATCCCCGCCGCGGCCGCCGTCAAATCCTATACGGTCGTGGAGCGCGCGGGCGCCATCTTCATGTGGCATGACCCGGAAGATATGGAGCCGGACTTCAAGCTGCCCGACATGTCGGAATGGGACAACGAAGCCTATGTGCGCTGGAAATTCGACCATCTGGGCACGCTGGCGATCCACGGCCAGGAAGTGCTGGATAACATGGCGGATATCGCCCATTTCATTCCCGTTCACGGTTCGACCGCGGCCGCCTATTTCGAGAATGAGTATCGCGGCCCGGTGGTGGTGCAGCGTTTCGGCGCCGGGCATCGCACGCTGGTGACCGACGGCAACATTCTGGAGACGGATACCTGGTACACGGGTCCCGGCATTCTCCTCTCGCGGATGAAGGGCCTCTATCCGTCGCTGATGATTATCGCCAACACGCCCGTCGAGGATGGCGTCACCAAGGTGTGGCACGCGCTGATGGTCCATTCCGGCAAGGCGGTGGCGACGGAGGAGGACGTGCCGATGGGCCGCGCCTATCAGGCGGCGAGTTGCCAGGCGTTCTCCCAGGATTTCGAGATATGGACGCATAAGCGTCCCGCGCTACAAATTCTCCAGATCCCGGAGGACGGCCCCTTCAATAAGGGCCGCATCTGGTACTCGCAGTTCTTTAATCCCCGGTCCAAGGCCGCCGCCATCCAGGCCCGGGTCAACGGCATCGCGCTGACCCGCAACCAGGGCGAATCGCCGGAAAAGGAACAGCGGCCATTCACAAGCATGGCGGCTTGACCGCCAAGCTTTCAGCGGATTTCGCCGATCGTCAAACTCGCGCCCTCGGATGCGCGTCGCGATAGACCGAGAGCAACTGCTCTGTCTCGATCTCGGTATAGCGCTGCGTCGTCGAGAGCGATGAATGGCCGAGCAACTCCTGGATGGCGCGCAGATCGCCCCCATCGGAGAGCAGATGCGTCGCGAAGCTGTGCCTCAGCGCATGGGGCGTCGCGGTGCTGGGTAGTTGTAGCTGAAACCTCAGGCTCCGCATCGCTTTCTGGGCGATCGCCGGGTTCAGGCGCTTGCCTTTTGCTCCCCGAAATAATGGCGCATCCCGGTCGCCCTTGAAGGGGCAAGATTTTTCATAGGCGTCGATCGATTCCGCCACCACCGGCAATAGCGGGACCATCCTTTGCTTCTTCCCTTTGCCCAGTACCGTCAGCGTATCGCCCAGCGGCAGAGTGGACCGATCCAGAGCCAGAGCCTCCGAGATACGCAAGCCACAGCCGTAAAGCAGCGTGAACAGCGCCCGGTCGCGCAGTCCGATCCAGGGCTCGTCCACTGTCTCCTCGGCGGCGTCCAGCAATGCGGCGGCGTCCGCGATCGGCAGAGGCTTGGGGGTGGACCTTGGCAGTTTTGGCATCGAGAGCAAATCGATGCGCGGGTTGTGCAGCACGCCCGTCCGGTCGAGCCAGCCATAAAAATTGCGCAAGGCGGAAACCGCGCGCGCCCGGCTGGCCGCCGTCGACCCCGCCGCCGCACGCCGCGCGAGCCAGGCGCGGAAATCCGCCAGCGAGGAATCCGCCAGATCGGTCAGCCTGACCGGATGTCCCAAATGGCCGGCCAAGAACGTGAGGAACGCCGTCATATCGCCGCTATAGGCGATGACGGTATGCTTGGAAAATCGCCGTTCGATGGAAAGCCAATTTCGCCAGATCGGCAGTGTTGCGGCAAGATCATCGGCCGCGGCGAGCGTAAGCGCGCCTTCGGTCTTGGCGGTCAGGGCGGCAAATCCAGCCATGATCGCAACAGACGTTCGATCACGCCGCCCAGGAAAGCGATATGCTCGGTGCCCTGACCCTCATGGAAGAGGTCCGGATCCCGGCTGCCGAACGCGACGAGACCGATCGGCGTGCGCCGGCTGATCGTCAGTTTCAGCAGCGCCTCGCTCCGGATCAGCCCCGCGCCCGGGCCGTAGATGGCGGGGTCGCCGGTCACGCCTCCATGCAGCCTGACGCCGCGCTCTTCCATCAAATCGGCGATGGAATTTTGCTCGACGATCCGGATGCCTGAAGCGGCAACATGCGGCACGTCGACCCCGTTCGACTCCACGGCCATCGCGATCACGTCGACGTCCAGAATATCCATCAGGTCGCCGGTCAGCACCTCGATCATCTGGCCGAGGCTTCGCGCATCGATCAGCGCCAGGGTCGCGGCGTGGATGCGGGCCTGACCGTGGGCGTTGGCCCGCGCGGTCTGGATCAGGGCGGCGTTTTCCAGCGTCAGCTGTCCGACATCCCCCTGCAGGCGACTGACCATGAA
>CAJCJC010000117.1 GCA_903970575.1 Alphaproteobacteria bacterium | reverse complement strand
TGGCCCGGTATGAAATCGACCGTATAGCTCGGACGCGGATACGCCGGAGGTTTTACCATCTCAACCATAACTGTCTCTCCTTAGCCGCTGCGTGGCCAACCGCGTTCCATGTCACACAGGCTTTAGCGCCTGTTATCTGAGCCACGATCATAACGTCGCCGACGACGCGACTCAACTTTTGAAATTATGGAACTCTGTTCCGTAGGGTAGGATTTAGTTTGACAGCCGGGCATCGTCAACCGATAACGGGTCATTATTCGACAGGTTTGATGCTCTCTTGCGTACGCAAGAGGCGTTTGGGCGCTCCACCCTTCAATTGAGTGTTGGAAGGCCCGCGGTTGGGATGGCTAAATGAGAATTCAGCCGGCGAGAAGTTTTGTCGTGACCGCCTCGATTGCATTGGCCGCGATTCTCGGCGTCTGGGTCGCTTTGGCGATGCCCGCTTTCGCCCAGTTCGACCAGACCAAGCCCGCGCCTAAAGACCTGCCGGCGCCATCGCCCGATCCCCAGAATATCGAGGGCGTCTGGTTCAAGGCCGCGACGATCGACGATCCGGTTGCCCGTGCGAAATACGGGGACAGCATACAGCCTCCGCCGCTGCCGCCGATGAGCCAGGAGGCCTTGGCGTTGCACGATCAAAGACTCGCGGCGCGCATGTCGGGCCATCCATTGCTCGATCCGCAGGTGAAATGCGCGCCCGCCGGCGTGCCCCAGATGATGTTTCTGCCCTATCCGTTTCAGATCATTCAGACCCCCGGACAGGTCACGATCATTCATGAGCACGATCGCTCGAATCGCATCATCCACATGGATCAGGCTCAGCCCGATCCGGCCCCGCCGCCATCCTGGCTCGGCCATTCGGTCGGACATTGGGAGGGCGATACGCTGGTGGTCGACACCATCGCCCAGCGTCCCGAGAACCTGATGTATCCTCATCTGCCGATGACCGAAAAGACCCATGTCGTCGAGCGTTTCCGGAAGATCGACGGCGGGAAAAAGCTGGAGGATGTCTATACGATCGACGATCCCAAATACTACCCAACCCCCTGGAGCGGGCGGATGGAGTTCCTGTGGTGGCCGCGCGATCGCGTGCTGGAATATGTCTGCGAGGAAAACGACCATCCGGAGGACGCGGCCGCCGCCGCGTATCATTGATGCGGGCGAGGTGGCTTATCGCCCCGTCCACGGGCCGTGTCCGTTTTGCCGCCGCTTTCGCGGTGCTTGCGCTCCTGGCCCCGCCTGACGCCCAGGCGACAGACCTGTCGGGCATTTGGTGGATCAAGGATCGCTGCGAGATCGCCCCCGTCGATCATAAGCGCCTGCCGCTGCTGCCGGATGCGGTCGAGGCGTATAAGCGCAACCAGGCCGATATCGCGGCCGGAAAGATCGTGCCGGAAGGCAATCGGCCGTGCATTCCCGATGGCATGCCCCGGCTGATGCTGGCGCGCTATCCATTTCAAATTCTACAGAGGCCGACCCAGATCACCATCGTGCATGAGCGGGACCACATGGTCCGGTTGATCTACATGAACGAGTCCCAGCCCGACGATCTGGAGGAACTCGACCCGTTCTATGACGGCCACTCGGTCGGAAAATGGGATGGAGACGCGCTTGTGGTGGACACCGCCGGCATCAAGCCGAACACGGTGATCGACAAGACCGGCATTCCGCACTCCGATGAAATGCGCCTGACCGAGCGGTTTACATTGAGGGACGGGGGCAAGACTCTGCGCGACCGGATAACGGTGGCCGACGCGAAAACATTCTCAAAGCCATGGTCGTTCACCGTCGATTACGCAAAAAGCCCGAATGTCGAGCTTATGGACGACGTCTGTCCGTTCGGGCCGCCACAGCGGGACCTGCTTGGGAAATAGAATTGTGGAGGGGACGATCATGAAGATTATGGCCATGGCGATCTCGATCTGCGGCGCGGCGGTGGCGTGGCCGGCAAGCGCGCATCATTCCTTCGCCATGTTCGAGGGGGAGAAGACCATCACGCTCGAAGGCACGGTCAAGGATTACCAATGGGCCAATCCGCATATCTGGATCGATATCATGGTCGATTCGCCGTCGGGAACGCCCGAGGTATGGGGCATGGAGGGCGGCGCCACCAACACCATGGCGCGATTCGGCTGGAAGCGGAACTCGTTGAAACCTGGCGACAAGATTACCGCCGTGGTGCGGCCCATGAAGGACGGCAGCCATGCGGGCAGCATCCGCAAGATCACGACCGAGGCCGGCCTGGTGCTGATCCGCGATACCGAAGGGGCGCGACCGGATGGAATCGAAGCGCCAACCGAATAAATCCCTTGAGTTAAGGATGCGCCCGTGACGCACGGACTCGCGGGCCGGCTCTTCGTTCTTTCGGTCGCCATGACGCTCTACGCGTGCCTGAACGCAACGGCTCAGACCGCCGCGCCGCCGCAAAGCCCCGAGGTCGACGCCGATGGCGCGGTTCACACGCCTGCGGTGACAGTTCCCTTTTCCATCTTCGCCAGCCCCGAGGCCAGAAACGCGTTTGTGGAATGGCATCGCTGGACGGCGGAATGGGCCCGGCAGGGGCTGGCGAACAGCGATCTGGCGAACGTTCCCAAAATTCGCCAAAGAAGCATCGATCTGTTGGCCCCGCTCCTGCAAAAGGCGCTGGCCGCGTACCCGGTGGACATCGAAAGCTGGAGCGTCGACGGCGTCTATACCGATGTTCTGACGCCTAAGGACGGAATTTCGCCCCGTAACCAGGATCGCGTCCTGATCGATGTGCGCAGCGTCGCCAGCATCACCGACGCGCGGATATTCGGGAAACTTGAGGGTGCGCCGGTCGCCGCGATCGGGAGGATTAAGGTTGTGGCGATCGGAAACCGCGACTCGTTCGATTATACGTTTCCGGCCGCCAGCCAGGATGTCGCCACCGTTTATAAGGCGCTGCTGAAACACTACAGGCCGGAGAATATCGGGCTGATAGGAAGCTCGGCGGGCGGCCTTTTGGTCGCCTCGGCCGTGGCTTGGTTTCAGAACGAAAAACTGCCCCGGCCAGGCGCGATCGCGATGTTGTCGTCCGGCGCGACAAGCTGGATGGAGGGCGATTCGACCTATGCGTCCGCCGCGCTGGACGGCCTGACGCCGCTCCCCGAAACGCCGCATCGCATGTTCCAGGACGCGCCCTATTTTCGCGACGTCGATCCACGCAACCCGTTGCTGGCGCCCGGCTGGTCGCTCGAAATCCTACGAAAATTTCCGCCGACGTTGCTCGTCACCGGTACGCGCGATACGGCGATGAGCGCCACGGTTTGGACCCACACGCAGTTGGTCGAACAGGATGTGGAGGCGGAACTCCATGTATGGGAGGGCCTGGATCATGATTTCTTCTACGATGTCGGCATTCCGGAATCGGTTCAGGCGTATAAGGTGATTGTGAAGTTCTTCGATCGGCATCTCGGGAACCATCGGGGCTAACCGGCTTGGCGACACCTCTTATGAAGCGTCGCGGTTTTTTGATGGGGGCCGGCATGGCCGCCGCCGCTATTGGGGCGACGCGCGCGGCCGCCGCCGAAACTGACCGGGAGATAGTGATCGACCCAATGCGGCCGATCGTCGACCCGCATCATCATCTCTGGGACAATCCCGGCAGCCGCTATCTTTTCTCCGAACTGCTAAGCGATCTCGAAAGCGGCCATAACATCGTGCAAACGGTGTTCGTCGAGTGCGGTTCGATGTATCGCGCCGATGGTCCGGCGGCGATGCGCGTTGTCGGCGAGACCGAATTCGCCAATGGCGTCGCGGCGATGAGCGCCAGCGGTAAATACGGCGCCTGCCGCATGGTCTCCGGCATCGTCGGCGCCGCCGACCTCGCTCTCGGCGAAGAAATCCGTCCTGTCCTGGAGGCGCACAGCCAGGCGGCGGGCAGCCGTTTCCGCGGAATCCGCGTGCGTTCCGCCTGGGATAAATCTCCCTTGAACGGGTTTACGAGCGATCCCGCGAATGAAACGCTGTTGGCAAATCCCAGCTTTCGTCGCGGTTTCGCTCTATTGGAACCGATGGGCCTCGGCTTCGATGCCTGGTGCTATCACCCGCAAATTCCTGACGTTACCAACCTTGCCCGCGCCTTTCCGGGAATCACCATCGTTCTCGATCACCTCGGCGGCCCGCTGAGAATCGGCCCCTACGCGGCGGACCTGAACGCGGCGTTCGGCGCGTGGAAAACGGCGATGCGTGAACTGGCGAAATGTCCCAATGTCTTCGTAAAGCTCGGCGGACTTGGGATGAATACATTCACCCATCTGTACCAGCGCCGACCGCGGCCGAATTCCGAGCAGCTGGCGACGGAATGGCGGCCGACGATCGAGACCGCGATCGAGGCGTTCGGGGCCGATCGCTGCATGTTCGAGAGCAATTTTCCGGTGGATAAGCTCACCTGCGATTACCGCACGCTCTGGAACGCGTTCAAACGCATCGCCGGGTCCTGTTCCGAGGATGAGAAGACAGCGTTGTTCAGCGGAACCGCCCGCCGCGCCTACCGGCTCAGCGCATCGTAAACCCGATCCAGCGGCCGCACGCGACCACGCCGATCCAAAAGCAAATCGACAGGCCGCCGGCGATCTTGGCGGCGGCCGGGGTGGGGTGATCCTTGTCCCATTCGTGAACGTTGCGATAGGTCACGAAATGGAAGACCAGCATATTGATCCCGGCCATCGCCATCAGAAGCATCTTCAGCTGAAATGGGACGTCGACGATGTATCGGGTCGCGGCGGAGGTGAACAAGAGAAACCCGGCGATCGCGGCGACGAGGAAACTGGCCCATGTCCACGGCAAGACGTCCAGGGTCAACTCGGAAACCGCGCGGCTGCGCCACGAACGATCGAGCAGCCTGAGATCGAGCACGACGATGGAGCCGACCACGAGGCAGAGGGCGATGACGTGGATGGATTCGATAATCGGAAAGGTCCATTCGCCCTCGGCGATGGCTGTTCCAATCGTCCCATGCTCAAGCCAGGCGCAAATCGATTCTAACGACATGATTTTCCTAACGATAACCGCGCTTAATGCTGGGCGTCGATATAGGCGATGAACCGGCCGCAAACGGCTATCGCAACCCACAGCGCCATCGATACGCCCGCCGTCACCTTGGCCGAATGCCGGTGCGCCGGCGACAGATCCCAAAAATTCGCGTTGCGGCGAACGGTATGCTGGAAGACGAGCGTGACGACAATCACGCTGATCAGCAGCGCCATCTTGAGCTGGAAAGCGCTGTTCGGCAGGTCGCGCGCGGGTTCTCCAACGATCAGGATCACCCCGCTGATCAACAAGACGACCAGTGAAGCCCAAATCCAGGGCATGAACCGCGCCGCCATGCCCGAGATCGTAACCCGCTTTCCCGCAACGCCAAGAAGCCTAAGGTCCAGCATGCCCACGGATGAGAGCACGATCGAGACGCAGAGAATGTGAATGGTTTGAACCAGCGGAATAATCCAGGTGACATTCTGGATAAAATCGCTGAGCGGCGTTTCGGACAACCAGTGACAGAAATGATCGAGCATGCCTGATATCCTGAAAATCACGTTACATCGCGACGTCCGCCATCACGGATCGCGGGAGGCGAGATAGGCCGCGAGATCGACCATATCTTCCTGGCTCAGCTTCGCCGCCACGCTCCACATCGGCATTACCTCGGGCGCGGTGCGCTTCCCGTGCTGAATGTCATAAAGCTGACGCACGATGTTGCTGGCGATCCGGCCCGCGATCGGCGGGGCCACGCCTAAACCTTTTAGATTGGCGCCGTGACAGGATGCGCAAGGCTGCGTCTTTCCGTTGCCTCCGGTCTTCGCCAGCCTCTCACCCTTCTTGATGCTGCCGACGGGGACGTAGTCGATGAACCCGGCCCCGTCGTCATGAAGATCGTAGGATGTCATGCTCTCCGGCACCTCGAGAATGCGGTTGCCGATCGGCTCGGTTCCTCCCGCGGGGTCGATGGAGACAAGGTATTCCGCGACCTTGGTTTTCGGGACGGTATCGCCCTCGATCACGCGAATCCATTTTCGGGGCTTCAACGATGCGAAATATTTGGCGGCGGCCAAAAGGTCCTCGTCGGACGTATTCTTCGCCAGCGTCGCCATGCCTTTGTAGGAAATCATATCCGGCAAGACGGAACTCCGCGCGCCGCTGCGGTAATCCCTGAATTGCTGAACAATATAGTCGACGGAAAACCCCGCGATCGAGGCGCTTTCGGGGATGCCCATGCCGTTCGGATAATGGCAATAGGCGCAGGAATATCCGTTCGGCTTTTTGCCGCGCATCACCACGTCGGGGGCCGGCGGATGCTGGTCGGGATGCCAATCCGGAACGTTGAAGATATCCAACGTTTGCTTTCGCGTCATCACGACGTCGCTGTTCGGCACGTGCAGCGGGATGTCGTCGTTTTGTCCCTTGCGCGTCTCCTCGGTTGCGTAACTTCCGATCGCGAAGGCCCAATAGGGCGGCGGCGCGTCATCTGCCGCCCGTGTGGGCGCCGCTATGCCGATGGCGGTAAAAAGCGCAATCGCTATAGGACCTAACTTCACGCTCATGCCTCGTTCCCGACGCGCCGTCCGACTCCCTTAAAGGGAGCCATTACGGCAAATTAAAGGCGAGCGCCTGATGACGCTCGCCTTTTGTTATATCTCGGTTGAAAACCGAGAATGACCAGTTTCTATGACGTCGCTCCGCCTTCGTAAACGATCTGCACGCGGCGGTTTTGCGGCTCGCGCACGCCGTCGGCGGTCGGGACCAACAGGTCCTTCTTGCCCTTGGCGACGATCTCGATCTCCGACGACGGGA
>CAJCJC010000116.1 GCA_903970575.1 Alphaproteobacteria bacterium | reverse complement strand
ATTATCTAGCAAGCCTGGTCAAGCCCGCCAAGCCAGAGCCGCCGTCCAGAAGCACGGCGATCTTGCAAGCCGAGGTGCGGGCGGTGCTGGGCTAGTTAGAGCTTTCGCGATTAGACGGAATACCCCGCGTATCGAATGGCGGAGTATCAATCGTCCTCGGGCTCATTGGCCGAAACCGGCATGACCGGCCCATTTTCCACTGGCCAGCGGTTTAGGGCCGAAACCTCTATGCCCATGACGTCGAGCGCCCGGGCGGCCGTCTGGGTGGCGATTTCGGCCACGGTGATTGGTCTTGTGTAAAAGGCCGGAACAGGCGGCATGACGATCGCGCCATAGCGGGTCACGTTCGCCATTAGCTCGATATGTCCCAGATGCAAAGGCGTTTCGCGAAGCAGGAGGACCAGCTTGCGGCGCTCCTTCATACACACATCGGCGGCGCGTACGATCAGGTTCTCGCCAAGCGAAACCGCGATCCCACCCAGCGTGCGCGCCGAGCAGGGAGCAACCAGCATGCCATGGACCTTGAACGAGCCGCTCGCGATCGAGGCCCCGATATCGCGAAAATGGTGTCGGACATCGGACATAGCCTCGACTTCGCCAAGGGTGAAATCCGTCTCTTCATGAATCGTCCGCGCGCCGGCCGGCGAGACGATAAGATGGGTCTCATAGCCCCCCATCTCCCTAAGCAGCCGCAGCGCCTCGATGCCGTAAATCGCGCCGGACGCACCGGAGATGGCGACGATGATCCGTGTTTTACTGATTTCGGCCGCCTTCAAGTGAGGTCCTTTATCGGGGAAAAGTTGTTCGCGCGCCATCATATTCAATGGACTATTCCACCCTACCGCAAGGGTAAGTCCAATCCTGTTTCGATATAGTCGACCCGGTGTTTCCTATCGGCGCCGGCGCTCCAAAAAAGGGAGTTGACGCGCGCCGGATATGGGCACGATCATTTACGCGATGGTGTGTGACGAGTCCCCGCCATCGCTCAAGGCGGGCGACGCAAAGCCCGCGTCCGGGAGCGCTCGTGGCCGCTGGCGTCATTTTCGCGGAAGGGCAATCGACGGCGCCATCGCGGCGCAACGTCATCGTGCTGACCTGCGCGCAGGCTTTCGCCGCGGCGGTCCCGGCCGTTGTCGTGTCCCTGGGTGGTCTCGTCGGCCAGATGATCGCGCCTGACAAGGCGTTCGCGACCTTGCCGGTCAGCCTGTTCACTGTCGGCATCGCGCTTGGTACGATCCCCGTCTCCATCTTGGTCGGCGCGATCGGGCGGCGACCGACCTACATATTCGGCGGGGGGATCGGCATATCGGGGGCCCTGCTGGCGGCGTTTGGCGTTTATAGCGGATCGTTCGGGCTCTTTTGCCTTGGGACATTGCTGGCGGGGCTGAATGGCGCTTGCGTAATGAGCTATCGCTTCGCTGCGGCCGAATTGTCAGGGTCGATGACGCGCGGCGCCGCGATCGGCATGGTCATGATGGGCGGCCTAGTCGCCGCGGTGATCGGCCCGCAGGTGGTGATCTGGACCCGCGACCTTATTCCGGGCGTGCCTTTCGCGGCGAGTTTCGTGGGGCAGGCGATCCTGATCCTGTTGGCTGTCAGCCTGTTGTCCCGACTCGATGCGCCCAGGGTGAGGCGGGCGCGCGTCGCGGCGTCGCGCTCGCTCAGTGAAATCGCGCGGACTCCGCGTTTCATCGCGGCGGTTGGAACAGGGATCGTATCCTACGCCACGATGAGCTTCGTCATGACGGCCGCGCCGATCGCGATGGTGGGCTGCGGCCATTCGGTGGGCGAGGCAGCGCTCGGCATTCAATGGCACGTACTCGCCATGTATGCGCCGAGCTTCGTTACCGGAAAACTGATCAAGCGCTTCGGGGAGGAGCCAATCACGCTATGCGGCCTTGGCCTGATCGCGGCGGGCAGTGTCCTGGCGCTTTCGGGGCTGGGGCTGTTTAATTTTTGGGGGACGCTGATCCTGCTCGGCGTCGGGTGGAATTTTGGGTTCATCGGCGCAAGCTCCATCGTCGCCGGATGCGCCCGGCCGGACGAACAGGCGCGGCTTCAGGGGATCAACGATTTTCTGGTGTTCGGCGCCACTGCCGCCGCGTCGCTTCTCTCCGGAAATCTCATGCAAGCGGAGGGCTGGAGCCTGATCGCGTGGTCGGCTATGACAGCGGTTCTCGCGGCGGCGTCGCTGCTGCTGTTCACCACGTGGCGCGCGCGTCGACGGCTGCCGGAAATGCTGGTCGACATCGCCATTCCCTAAAGGACGATGCTATGACGGACACCAAGATCGCGGCTCCCAAAATTATCGATGGCAAAATTATCGATGGGCGGAGTTTTTGGCAGGCGATCGGGGTTCGCGCCATTGGCGCGGCTGTGGTGACCGCCCAGGATTCCGAGGGGCCGGCCGGCTTCCTCGCGCTGTCCGCCACGCATCTGTCGGCCGATCCGCCGATGATGATGGTCTCGATCGACAAGCGTACATCCGCGCTGGCTACCGTCGCCAACGCCGGTCATTTCGCGATCAATTACCTGTCAAAAACCGATGCCGATATCCCATCGATTTTTGGCGGTAAGAGCCCCTTGAAGGGCGCCGACAGGTTCGAGGCCGGCAAATGGATTACGCTCACGACAGGTGCGCCGATCCTGACCAACGGCGTCGGCGCGCTCGACTGCGTGCTGGAGGAGCTGATCGAACGGCATGGCGCCGTCATCGCTATCGGTCGGCTGGTGGACACTCTGTCAAATCCCGACGCCGAACCCCTGATCAGCTTCCGGGGCGGCTATCGCTAGGCGATATTAATGTTCTTCGCCGCGCGCCTGTTATGAAAACAAGCGCCGCGAGCCGCGGAGCGCAGACCCGCATTGTCTAATCGTAAACGAGCAAGGGGAACCTTTGTTGAAGTTACATATGTTATAGACGCGATGATATCGCCCGCGCCCACATACATGCTTGTCGGTCTCAGCATCCTCCTGGCCGAGGATAATAAGATCAACCAGAAATTGGCGATCGCGTTGCTAGCCGGTGCGGGACATCGCGTGGATATCGTGGAAAATGGCCATCAGGCTGTTGGCGCGGTGCGGCGCGGCGATTATGATATTGTGCTGATGGACATTCAGATGCCGGAACTCGATGGCATCGAGGCGACACGGCAGATCAGGGCGCTGCCCGCGCCCAAGGGAAATACGCCGATCGTGGCCATGACAGCGCGGGCGATCAGCGGCGCCCGGGAAGAGTATATCGCGGCGGGAATGAATGATTACGTG
>CAJCJC010000115.1 GCA_903970575.1 Alphaproteobacteria bacterium | reverse complement strand
TCGCCCGCGGGGTTCATGCTGTCAACCAGCGTCCAGGCAACGCTGGCCGCGCCGACGGCGCCGACAGCGCCCGCCGCGAGAAACAGAAAATCACGCCGTGTGCCGCCTTCTCCATGGCCAGCGGGGGACCCGCCATCATGCGTGGCATCGACCATCTTAACTCTCCCAAAAGCGTCTAACGTTCGGCCACGCGGAATACGCCGCACGGTGGCCTGAAGGTGATATTGGACGGATATACATGCCGACCACCGCCTTGCAAAGCGGGGCCTGACGACATAGTGTCGCGACCGCCGCACGCCGTGTTTCCCCTGCCATCGTCGATTTTCTCTTTCGGTTCGGAAACTAAACATAGATTGATGCGTTGATTCGTCTTGCCCTGTTTCAACCCGATATTCCGCAGAACGCCGGCGCCATGATGCGGCTGGCGGCCTGCATGGGCGTTCCGCTGGATTTGATCGAGCCGTGCGGCTTTCCCTTCGACGATCAACGGGTCCGGCGCGCCGGTATGGATTACATCGATCATCTGGAAATAGTACGCCACGCATCCTGGGATCGCTTCCGGGAATTCGGGTCCGGCCGGCTGGTGCTGCTGACGACCGCGGGCGACGTCACCCATGCCGATTTCAACTTCGCGCCCGACGATCGCATTCTTGTGGGCCGTGAGAGCGCCGGCGTTCCGCCGGAGATTCACCGCCAGGCCGATGCGCGAGTCCGCATCCCGATGCGCGCCAGCGTTCGTTCGATTAACGTGGCCCAGGCGGCGGCGATCGGCATCGCCGAGGCGCTGCGCCAAACCGGCCAATTACCCCAGTAAGTGACACGATGACCGACCACGCGCCGATGACGGATCACAAAGCGAGCGATGCCGAAAAACAACGCGCCGAAAGCTGGTTTCGCGAACTGCGCGACAGGATTTGCGCGACCTTCGAGGCGATCGAGGACGAACTGACCGGGCCCCATGCGGATTTGCCGCCAGGCCGGTTCACCCGCAAGAGTTGGACCCGCACCGATGACGGCGGCGCGGACGGCGGCGGCGGCGTTATGTCGGTGATGCATGGCCGGGTGTTCGAGAAAGTCGGCGTCAACATCTCCACCACCTATGGCGTGTTCAGCCCGGATTTCCGAAAGCAGATTCCGGGCGCGGCGGACACCGGGGAATTCTTCGCCACCGGCATCAGCCTGGTCGCTCATCCGCGCTCGCCCAAGGTTCCGACGACGCATATGAATACGCGCACGATCTCGACCGCGAAAAGCTGGTTCGGCGGCGGCGCGGATCTTACGCCGATGGTCCCGAACGACGCCGACACCGCCGCCTTTCACGGCGCGCTGAAACAGGCCTGCAACGCTTACGATCCCGAATATTATCCGAAATACAAGAAATGGTGCGACGAGTATTTCTACCTGCCACACCGGGGCGAAACGCGCGGCGTCGGCGGCATCTTCTACGATTATCTGGCGACCGGCGATTGGGAGCGTGATTTCGCCTTCACCCGCGATGTCGGCGCGGGGTTCCTCGCCGGCTACGCGCCGATCGTGCGCCAGCATATGAACGAGCCTTGGACCGAGGCCGATCGCGCCCACCAGTTGAAACGGCGCGGCCGCTATGTCGAGTTCAACCTGCTGCATGATCGCGGCACCGTGTTCGGCCTCAAGACCGGCGGCAATGTCGAGGCGATCCTGATGTCCCTACCGCCGCTGGCGGCTTGGTAGACTAGGCTAACCACCTGTTTCAAGGTGAAATCCTGGGTTTTTTTGATGGGAACTCCGGCCGTCCGGCGGCGTTCGCTTACCATCCCGCGCTTAACGCGCAACAGATGGAGCAAATCATGGCGACCCAGAAATCCAAGAAATCCGAGACGCATAAAGACGGCATCGACTCCGCGAAGGTTTCGGTTAAACGCTTCGACGGTCGGACGGTTAAGCAGCCCGAGGCCATCGCGTTCCTGATGCGGCAGCATCGCGCGGTCGAGGATTTGTTCGATGAGTACGAGGACGCCGAGGACGACGCCGAAAAAGGCGAGCTAACCCAGAAAATCTGTCTGATGCTGGCGGTTCACGCCAAGATCGAGGAAGAGTTGCTCTATCCGGCCGCCAGGGAGGCGATCGAGGAGCCGGACCTGGTGGACGAGGCCGCGGTCGAGCACGCCACCGCCAAGGATTTGATCGCCCAGATCGAAACGATGCATGTCGGAGACGCCCTCTATGACGCCAAGGTCAAGGTGCTGAGCGAATATATCGCGCATCATGTGGAGGAAGAGGAAAGCGAGTTGTTTCCGCAACTGAAGCGGACCGATGTCGATCTGGCGGCGATGGGCGAGCAACTCGAGGCGCGGGCGGAAGAGCTTGAGGAAGAACTTTCAGCTGGCGGAAACGAGCGCGCGAGCCGCAAGCTGGTTGCCGCGGAATCGCGAGCAGGGGCGCATATCTGATCTCTTGGGCGCATCGACCAAGGCAAGCCGGTGCTGGTGGCCAGCAGCCCGGCTTGCCTGCGCGGCTGGAAATGACGTTGAAATAGGCGGCGGATTTACCCTCCATCACCCGGCGGCTCCAGCATCCGGTCGAGCTCGGCCAGGGATTCATGCCGATTGGGCGCCAGTCCGGCGGCGAGCCACCAATCTTCCATGCGACTCAGCAGCCGCCCGATTTGAGGACCCTCTCGCAGGCCACGCGCGGTGAGGTCGTCGCCGGTCAGCGGAAAACGCGGTTCTCGCCAGGTGGCCATGAAATCCTGGAGCGCGACCAGGATCGACTTTTCGGGCTTTCCTGAACAAATATTGACCAGAAGCGCGGCGTCCCTGACCCAGCTGGAGTGGGCGCCGTAGAGCGCGCGGGCGAATTCGCCGCGCTCGATCAAATTCAGCCTTTCGGCCAAGGCCGGGAGAGCCGCCAAATACTCCGCGTCGGCGTTCGATAATTTCAACCTTGCCTTCAGCCCGACCGCCTCGTCGGCGAGCGCCGTTCCTATTAAGGCCGCGAACCGGCGGAGCGGGTTGGCGTCCAGGCCCAGTTCCCGCTCGGCGACGATCAAACGTTTGAGACTTTCAATCTCGGTCGCCGAAGGGGCGATATGCGCCGCGATCCCGGCGGCCAGCATCGCTCGCCAGACGGGAACGGGGTCGGGAGCGCGCAGCAGCTTGAACACTTCGTCGCGCACCCGTTCGCCCGACAGACGATCGATCATCGGCGCGTGCGCCGCGCAAGCCGCCATGCCATCGGCGTCCATCTCGCCGGCGCCATACCAGGCGTGAAAGCGGAAAAATCGCAGGATGCGCAGCGCGTCCTCCGCGATGCGTTTCGATGGCTCGCCGATGAAGCGAACGAGTCCGGCCTTGCCGTCAGAGACTCCGCCGAAGAAATCGGTGATCGTCCCATCCCGATCCGCGTACAGCGCGTTCATGGTAAAGTCGCGGCGGGATGCGTCTTCGCGCCAGTCGTCGGT
>CAJCJC010000114.1 GCA_903970575.1 Alphaproteobacteria bacterium | reverse complement strand
GGCGTCAGCGATGTCGCGGAAAGCCTGCGCCTGTTCCGTGCTGTCATGGGGCTGCGCGTCGAGGCGGATTATGCAGCATCGCCGAGCCTTAAATCGAGCTGGAAACTGCCGCCCGCGACCGATGTCCGGCTCGTCGAGCTATCCTGCCGGGGGTATCCCTTTGGTAAGGTTCGTTTGGCGGAATATAGCCCGACGGCCACCCTCAAGGTCCGTGAGGATGCGCCCCCCGACGCCAAGGACCTGACGACCGATATCGGGCCCAAGGCGATCGATTTCTATGTCCGCGATCCCATCGGCGACTATTACGACCTGATCCGCGATCTCGGATATCGGGCGCGATCGGCCCCGGTTCTTCACCATGTCGGGGATACGATCAGCGAGGAGTTTGTCTTCTGGGGGCCGGACGGCGTGCCGATTCTGTTGATGGTGGGCCATCGGCACCATCCGGACGAAATGCGCCCGGGGACGCCGCACGGGAAATTCAGCGAAGTGGCGACGATATCGATCGTCGCCGACAATCTGGCCCGCTCGCGCTTGTTTCACGGCGAGATGCTTGGCCTGAAAGCGACGGCCGATACCGCGTCGGAAGGCGAGTCGACCGAGAAAGCGAATGCGCTCACCGGCGTGCCGAAGGGCACCGGCATTCATTGGCTGCTCTATCGCCAGGACGATCCGGTGGAGCCCAGCGGTAAAATTTTGCTGCTGCATTTCGGCGGTTCGGCGCGCCGACTGACCGGCCGGATGCGGCCGGGGCATCTGGGTTTCTCGCTCATGACCCATTCTGCGCCGGATTTGGACGCTCTTCACGACAGTCTGCGCGCCCACGGCTTTTCCGTCTTCACACCGCCCGCGGCGGTCGAGATCGATGGGCGGGTGCGGCGCGTTATGCTGGCCGAAGGACCGGACGAAGATTTGTACGAATTCGTCGAAGATTGATATCCCATGATGCTTAACCGCCGATCACGGGTCTGGCTTTGGCGGATCCTCGTTGTTTGCGCGATTATTGTCAGCGTTCCGGCAGGAGCGCGAGTCTTGATCGTCAACGATGGCGCCGATGGCGCGAAGTCGCTGATCCGGTTGCAGGGCGCGATCGGCAAGGGCGACGCTGCGTCGCTCGACTCCGCTCTTGCGCGCGTTCGGCAGGTGGCGACCAGCACAATCAATGGCGTTCCGTTCATCACGATCGAGCTCGATTCGCCGGGGGGCGACGTGGTCGAGGCGCTGGATATCGGGCGGATTATTTACCGGAATTTCCTGATGACGCTGGTGCGGCCAGGGCGCGAATGCGTCAGCGCCTGCGTGTTCGTGCTCATGGCAGGCGCGGTTCATACCCCGGCGGACGGGGCCCGAATCGGCTTGCATCGACCGCTGCTGGTGTCGTGGTCGCATATCGGAGCGGAGGAGGCGCATGCGCGGTATAATGGCCTGATGGCGTATCTACGCCAATATTTCCAACAGCTTGGCGTGGATGACGCGGCTTTTGAAATGATGATGCGAACCGATTCCGATGGCATGCGCTATTTTTCGCCAGCGGAAATGGACCGGCTGCATCTGCGCGGCGAGGATCCCGCCTGGGAGAAATTTTATCATTCGACATGGGCCGCCGCGAACGCGCCGGCCGGGCCGATGGAGGCGAAGCAGGTCGCGGCCACGCTGCCGGAAATGCCCAAGGTCGACGAGATTTATCGAAGCGTGGTTTTCATGCCGGGCGCGTATCACGCCGGCGTCGATTATTTCGCGGGGGTCGATCTGCCGAACGCCAAATTCGCCTGGGCGTCGATGGACGATGGCGAATGGCGGCCATTGTGGATTTCGGGGGATTTGGCGGGGACAATTTGGGCGCTCATGGCGGCGATATGGTCTTGGTTGCGGCCAGTTTGGTGGTTTATCGCCATTCTGGCGTTCGAAATTCTGCGCGCAAGGCCGTGGCCGGGAGACCCCGGAAGCCGACACGGCGCCGAGGCGTGGCGGCTTGACGGCCTTGTCAGTCGAGCTTCAACAGGGGCAACTGGCCAAGCCTGAACGCGCCGAGCGAGATGTGGCGGTCCTGGATCGTCATCGGGGTCGTGACCATGGGCTTCCCGTCCGGACCGGGGCGCGCCGCGATGCCGAGCCCCAGCTTCGCGAGGCTGGCGGGTCCCATCTTGATCCATCCCGCGGCCGAGAGGGCGTCGATCGCCGCGTTGAATCCGGTGATGCGGGCCGTGAACGCGCCCTCTGGCTGCATGTCGTGGTCCAGCGCGATCGTACCGCCGCCGGAGACGTCAAGCGGCCCCCATTGCATCTCCAGGACGGGCGCGTTGATGGTTCCGCCGGCGTCGCGCCAGGCTTTCAGACCATCCGCGTCGGGCGTCGCCGGGACAAGGCCAAGCCATTGCGCCTGGATGTGGGCCTCCTTGATAGCCCCGCCCAGGGGATTGGTCTCGATCCCGGCGGCGGACAAATCGAGCGCCGTGATAGAAAGTTCCAGCGCGACATCCATGTCGCTTTGCGGCGGCGCCTCGGGCCGACTGGCGGTCACGTCGAGGCTGGCGATGGTTAATTCCCGCGCCGCCGCGGCGTCGGCGCCGGTTTGGGCGACGCTGACGGTGTCCGATTTGAGGGACAGGGCGAGCGGAACGGGGCCGTCCGCGAACTTGACGGTTCCCCGGATGGTTTCCCCAGCCGCGGTCAGGGGCGGCCGAGTGGCGCCCGGCGGAAGCGTGACGGTATAGCCTCCGGTGACGCTGACCAGGATTTTGCCGACCGACCAGGGATGCGCCCGCAGTTTCATGATGGCGGGTGCGAAACCGAGCCCATCCGGCCACGCCAGGCTGGCTCCCGTGATCTTGAGCGCGAACGCGAACGGATAACCGCCGATCAATACATGGTCCGGCGTTATCACGGCGCCCTTGCCTTGCTGGACGGCGATCCAATGGTCGATCCTGCTCGCGATAGTTCGGGATTCGATCCACCACCATCCCGAATAGAGGACGAGCGGGAGGGCGAGCGCGAGAGGGACCAGGCGGCTTTTATGAATGGGATATTTCCTGAATGCGGGTTGCTTTTGGGGCGCCCTGGGCGGCCAATGCGACAAGCCGGTCGCTTTCGGATTCCAGGCGCTGCTCCAGTAACTTCAGCGCCATCGCCGGATCGAGGCCCGGTTCTATCGGGGGCAGAAACGAGAAGGTGACAACTCCGCCGCGCTTGGCGCCGCTTCTCGGCCAGAAAACGCCGGAATTCAGCGCCAGAGGAACGATGGGCAGGCCGAGTTCCTGATACAATACAATGACTCCGGGTTTATAGGAACGCCTTGCGCCCGGGGCCACGCGCGTGCCCTGAGGGAATATGACGATCGGTCTGTTCTCGGCTTTCGCACGCTCCGCCGCGGCGATCATCGTGGTGAGCGCCTGTCGTCCCGCGCCGCGATCGATCGGAATCATGCCCGTCGTCTTGAGAAAGCGCCCCCAGATTGGGATGCTCAGCAGTTCCTTCTTCAGGACGATGGCGGGATCGTTCAGCAGAAGATGCAGTTTCATCGTCTCGAACGTCGATTGATGCTTCGCCGCCACGATGCAGGATGTTTCGCGGGGCAGGTTCTCCATCCCGATGACGCGGTAATCCAGCCCCAGAACATGACGTTCGATCCAGGCGACCGAACGCACCCAGAACATGGCCGGCGCCAGGACGCTCTTGCGCGGCAGGAAGGTCGCGACTCCGAGAACGAGGCAACACAGGGCCGTCCACGCGGGAAAAACAATCGAGAAAGCGGCGCCGCGCATCGTGTTCATCCAAACCGTCCCAGCAGTCCGGTCAGGATATAGCGCCAGCGCGCGATCAGATACTTGCCATATTCGCCAATCAGCACATTGGTCGCCGCGCGGTCGCGCCACCAATGGGCATCGTCAATTCCAGGCGGTTTCACCGGGTTGGCAATGATTTTGAGGTC
>CAJCJC010000113.1 GCA_903970575.1 Alphaproteobacteria bacterium | reverse complement strand
GCGGTTGAAAACCCGAACGGCGTCAGCCGGGGAATTTTCAGCGCGGAACTGGACGGCAGGCCGCTCGCGGACGATCCGGGCGCGTTCCCGCTGATAGACGACGGTGGCGTTCACGCCGTGCGCATCGTACTGGGCTAAGGGTTCACGGGGGTCGTTTAGCGATTATAGCGCTCAAACATGGCGGCGGTAATTTCCGTGCTGGCCGGCCACTGCCCGCGACGTTTGCCGGCATGGGTCGAATATGTGTCCAGGCGGTTTGGGTCTGGCTGCACAATCTTCGCGCCGTCCAAAAACAGTAACCCCACCTTGTCTGTCGGCATGCGCGCGACAAAGTCTTCTGCGTCAGCCAGAGCGCGCCGAAGTTTTCTAATCGTGTCGCCGGGGTCGATTGGAGGGTCGCTTGCCAACCGCCGGAAATCGGCGTCGGTATAATGCGACAAGCGACGGATTTCATTGATAAGCCCCTCGGGCGTAAATCCAATGGATTTGCCCGACGCCGCCCAAATAACGGCCCCTAATGGCAGTATTTTCTCGTGGATTGTCAGGGCGTCCACAATGTCACGCGGCTCGCGCCTGCCCGCTGCCGCCAGGACTTTATTGGTCGCCAAGTCCATGGGATGCAGAACATACCCAAAGGTTTCGTCGGGCTGTGTTGGAAAGAATCGAAAGTCGCTATCGAGCGCCCATTCAAGTTTCGTAGCCTCGGCTTCCCGATTTATTATCGCGGAATAAAAATTCGGCTCTCGCCGCAGCCATTCAAGGTCGAAGCCGTTGGCTCGCAGTAGGACGCTATCTTCTAGCGCGGCGCGCGCGACCCGCTCTTCGCGGTCATGGAAAACGTCTATGTCGCCTGAAAATCTGGGCCGATCGCGGTTAAGGGGAGTACTTCCCGCGATATAGCTTTCCGGATCGCGATGCGCCGCAATCAGCCGCAATATTTCAGATTGCAGCCTAGATAGCGCCAAGGCATGCCTGCTCAATCCGTTCCGCCAGACGCCGGGCGGCCAGATTGCCCTCGACGCGCAAACTTCTGGTAATCGCGAGCGCGTCCTCTCGTTTTGGGTTTGGCACGGGCGTGCTGCTCCACAACGCCGATGCGCCATATTCCTGGAAGGCGCGGCGGTAGAGTTCGGCGAAGTCAGCTTCTGTCGGTTGGATATTCATATTCCCTATATTACCACGACGCGCCGAAGCGGGTATAGGCAAGGCGCTTGTGTTCGCAGCGGTCGAAGATCGGCGGATTGGCATGCGGCACAAACCGTCGGGACTGGGGTTGATCGGCGCGGCTCGGACTCAATGACGTTGAATGCCAGCCGATGTAGATGGAGCTTAGATTGACGGAAAAAATCAGGGCGGAAAAAATCAGCCCCCTCGCGGGCAAGCCGGTCGATCCCGCGGCCCTGGTCAATATCCCCCGCCTCATCACCACCTATTTCGCGCTGAAGCCCGACCCATCGGTCCCGTCCCAGCGTGTGGCGTTCGGGACGTCGGGTCATCGCGGCTCCGCCTTTCAATGCGCCTTCAACGAGGATCATATTCTCGCCATCACCCAGGCGATCTGCCTCTATCGCGCGGCGCAGGGAACGACTGGCCCGCTTTTCATCGGCAAGGATACGCATGCCCTGTCCGAACCCGCGCTCGCCAGCGCGCTCGAGGTTCTAGCCGCGAACGGCGTCGAGACGATGATCGACGAGAATGACGGCTATACGCCGACTCCTGTCATTTCGCATGCTATCCTGACCTATAACCGGGGACGTGACGCCGGCTTGGCCGATGGGATCGTCATTACCCCGTCGCATAACCCGCCCAGCGATGGCGGCTTCAAATACAACCCACCCAATGGCGGCCCCGCCGATACCGACGCCACCGGCTGGATCGAGAAGACCGCCAACGATCTGATTGCGGCGAAACTCGTCGGCGTAAAGCGCATGCCCTACGCGCGGGCGCTGCAATCGTCCTTCGTTCATCGCCACGATTATGTCTCGCCCTACGTCGCCGACCTGATAAACGTCGTCGACATGGACGTCATCAGGTCCGCCGGGATCAAGATCGGCATCGATCCCTTGGGCGGCGCGGCAGTCCATTTCTGGGCGCCGATCGTCGATCGCTACAAGATCGACGCGACGGTCGTGAACGATGCCGTCGATCCCACGTTCCGTTTCATGACCGCCGATTGGGACGGCAAAATCCGGATGGATTGCTCGTCTCCCTACGCGATGAAGCGGCTGGTCGCGATGCGCAAGAAATTCGATGTCGCCTTCGCCAATGACACCGATTCAGATCGCCATGGCATTGTCTGCCGCTCCGGCGGCCTCATGAACCCCAACCACTATCTGGCGACGATGATCGCCTATCTGTTCGAGCATCGCCCGGAATGGAGCGCATCCGCCGCGATTGGAAAGACCGTGGTCAGCAGCGCCATTATCGACCGCGCGGTGGCAAAGCTCGGCCGCAAGCTGGTCGAGGTGCCTGTCGGCTTCAAATGGTTCGTCGATGGCCTCCTGAACGGCTCGCTCGGTTTCGGCGGGGAGGAGAGCGCGGGCGCCTCTTTCCTGCGCCGCGACGGAACGGTGTGGACCACTGACAAGGACGGCCTTGTTCCCGGCCTGTTATCCGCCGAGATCACAGCCAAAACCGGCAAGGACCCGGCGGAACTGTTCGCCAAGATGACAGACGAACTTGGAACGCCATTCTATGAGCGCATCGACGCCCCGGCCACGGCGGAGCAGAAATCCATCCTGAAGAAATTATCGCCGGGCGAGATCACGGCCAAAAAACTTGCCGGGGAGCCGATCACGGCGATCCTCGACAAGGCCCCCGGAAACGGCGCCGCGATCGGTGGGATCAAGATCGTGTCCGAGAACGGCTGGTTCGCCGCGCGGCCTTCGGGGACGGAGGAGGTCTATAAGATTTACGCCGAGAGTTTCCGAAGCGAAAAGCATTTGCGCAAGATTCAAGACGAGGCGCAGGATATCGTCGCCGCCGCGTTCAAGGCAAATTCAGATTGACGTGATGATCGATCGTCCCGCGCTCCGTTCCCGGCTGATCGCCGCCCGTCGCGAGATGAGCGAGGGGGACCACCGCGAGCGCTCCATGCTGATCACGACCCATCTGATCGGAATACTCCGGCCGTTCGGCGCCCGCATCCTCGCCTTTTACTGGCCGCATCGTCGCGAATACGACCCGCGCGCCTTGGCCGAACGGATCGTGGCCGAGGGTGGGGCCGCCGCGCTCCCGGTTGTCGTGGAGAAAAACAAGGCGCTCGCCTTCCGCCAATGGCATCCCGACATGGAGATGATGATCGGGCTGTACGAAATTCCCCACCCGGCGGAAGACTCGGCGATCACGCCCGAAACCATCTTGGTCCCGGTTGTCGGATTCGATGGCGCCGGATACCGCCTCGGCTATGGCGGCGGCTATTATGACCGCACCATCGCGGCGTTCGAAAAGCGCCCCACGACGATTGGAATCGGCTTCGAGTTAGGGCGGCTGGAGACGATCGATCCGGGGCCGCACGACATTGCGATGGATATGATCGTCACCGAGGCCGGAGTGTTCAAGACGCGATGATGAACCTGCGTTCTCGCTCCAATGTCATTGCCCAATATATTGATCGATAAACTTGAATTCCTCCTCGCCCTGGCGCGGGAGCGGCATTTCGGGAGAGCCGCGGAATCGCGGGGCGTCACGCAGCCCACCTTATCGGCGGGGATCAAGCAGCTTGAGGATAGCTTGGGCGTGCTGCTGGTCAATCGCGGCTCGCGGTTTCTGGGGTTCACGCCGGAGGGGGAGCGGACGCTGGAATGGGCGCGGCGCATCGTGGGGGATTCGCGCGCGATGCGCGATGAAATCCAGGCGCTTCAGCGTGGCGAATTGACCGGCCATTTGCGCATCGGCGTGATCCCGACGGCGCTCTCCATGGTCGCGTCGCTGACCGCGCCGTTCCGCGCAAGGCATCCCGACGTCCGGTTCACCATCCTGTCGCGTAACTCCGCCGAGATAATGTCGGCTCTCGAAAATCTGGAGATCGACGCCGGGATCACCTATCTCGATAATGAGCCGCTCGGGCGTGTACGCGCCGTTCCGCTCTATTCCGAGGCTTACTGCCTGCTAACCGCGGCCGGTTCGCTGCTGGCCGACCGCAAACGCGTGTCCTGGGCCGAGGTCGCGGCGCTCCCACTCTGCCTGCTGACTCCCGATATGCAAAATCGCCGGATTGTCGATGAACTCTTGGCGAATTCGGGCGTCGAGCACGCGCCGCCGACGCTGGAATCGAACTCGACGATCGTCCTGTTCTCCCATGTCCGCACGGGGCAATGGGCCACGATCATGCCGGCGATGCTCGCCGAAACCCTGGGCCTTGGGGAGTCCGTCCGCGCCGTGCCGATCGTCGAGCCTTCCGCGATTCATACGATCGGTCTTGTGGCGCCCAACCGGGAAATCATGACCACGCTGGCGGCCGCCTTGTTCGCGGAGGCCCCGCAACTCGCGGCCAGCCTGGAGACGGCGCAAGAACGATAGAAAATATCTATCGATTAACAAAATCAGGCGCTTGATCTACAGAGCATGAGTGCTCAACTTAGTGTTGTATAGACAACAATAAGAGGCTGAAGTGCCGTTCGCCGAGTGGGAAGAGGATCTGGCGCGGGACATAATCGGGGAACACGCCGCCGAGCAAGGGGCTATGTTGCCCATTCTCCATGCGCTCCAGGAAAAATTCGGCTGCGTCCCCGAGGCCGCGATACCGCTTGTCGCTCACGCGCTCAACCTGTCGCGCGCCGAGGTGCATGGGGTCGTCACCTTCTATCATGATTTTCGCCGCGCCCCCGCCGGCCGCCACGTGCTGAAGCTTTGTCGCGCCGAGGCGTGCCAATCGATGGGCGCGGATTCGCTCGCCGCCCGCGCCCAATCCCGGCTCGGAATTGGCTGGGGCGAAACCACGAAGGATGGCCGCCTCACGCTTGACGCCGTGTTCTGCCTAGGTCTGTGCGCCAACGCCCCCTCGGCCATGCTCGATGGCAAGCTCGTCGGCCGTCTCGATCCAACGCGGCTGGATAGCATGATCGCCGGGGCCGCCTGATGGTCCGGATATTCATTCCAGGGGATTCCGCCGCCGTTGCCGTGGGCGCCGATGATGTCGCGGATGCGCTATCGACCGCGCTCGCATTGCGTGGAGTTACCGCCGATATAATCCGCACCGGCTCCCGCGGTCTCTTCTGGCTGGAGCCGATGATCGAAATCGAGACGTCGGCAGGCCGGATCGCCTATGGCCCGATAACGCCGGGCGATGTGGAAAGCCTCCTCGATGCCGGCTTCCTCAACGCCGCCCCGCATCCGCTCCGCCTCGGCAAGCCTGAGGAGATACCGTTCCTGAAGCGGCAGACGCGCCTAACCTTCGCCCGTTGCGGAATTGTCGCCCCCTTATCCATCGCGGATTATCGCGCCCATGGCGGCTATGTCGGGCTCGAAAAGGCGCTCGAAATGACGCCGCAAGCCATCGTCGACGCGGTCACCCAATCGGGTCTGCGCGGGCGCGGCGGCGCCG
>CAJCJC010000112.1 GCA_903970575.1 Alphaproteobacteria bacterium | reverse complement strand
ACACTGGCGGCCAGCGCACTGGCCCGCATCGGTCCGTCGCTGGCTACCGTCCGCAGCAACATCTGGGTCGCCGAATCGACTCCCGTGAAATACCCGCCGCCCCAATCGACCGCCGTGTTGGGTTGCTGAGCCGAGGCCGCGCCAATCGCGGCGAAAAGGACGAGGCTGACGGCTAAAAAGGATTTCATGTCGTACTCCTATTTCCCGCATTTCGAATTGTGCGGCGTCGATACACAAGGATCGATTCTGTCGATTTGCAGCCATATGTAATCGAGCGCGCCAGCCCCTCCACAAATAGCGGTTCACTATCCGGGCAAACTCAACTCGCCGCCTTTTCATCATTTTCTCTTTGGTAGTTTCAACGGTGATGCCCCATGGCGTCAGCGTTGGAGACATCCCGAAGATGCGCCCGTTACCGAGAGCATGGATCGCTAAGCCGTCAGGACCGCGCCGCCAAGCCGGTCGCGGTTCATGCGCGCGCGGCTTGGCGGCAAAGCTCGCGCGATGAGCAAGCCGTCGTCCGTTCTTATCATGGGCGCCGGTCTCGGTGGGCTGACCGCCGCCCTGGCGCTCATGCAGCGTGGCTTCAAAGTGCGCGTCTATGAGCAGGCGGAAATTCTGATCGAAACGGGCGCGGGTCTAACCCTGCCATCGACATCGATGCGCGTGTTCGACGCGCTTGGCGTCTGGAAACGCGTACGAGATGTCAGCGCGGACGCGGCGCGCATGGCTTTCCTGCATTATCAAACGCTGGAGCTTCTGCACGGAACCTATAACTACGCGTGGACTCAAAAACCTAATTCGCCCGACCAAGCCGGCCATGCTCACAGGGCCGCCATCCACGGGATTCTTGCCGAAGAAGTCGCGAGGCGGGATCCGGGCGCGCTGATCCTGGGGCGCCGCGTGCAACATGTTGCGCAGGATGAAAACGCCGTTCGCGCGACATTCGAGAACGGTGAAACAGCTGAAGGCGACATCCTGATCGGCGCCGATGGTTTGCGCTCGGCGACCTTCCGGTCCGTGTTCGGCGCCGATAATCCCGCGCGCTTTACCGGCGTCATCGCCATTCGCTGCATGATCCCGCGCGATAAGCGCATCGAGCCGTATTTGGCCGATGGGCGAGCGGTCAAGTATGTCGGCGTCAAGCGCGGTTTCGTTCGATACGGCCTCAATAACGGCACCTTGGTGAATTGCGTGGGGCTGGCGCGCACCGATTCCTGGCGAGAAGAAGGGTGGATGCACCCGTGTTCTCGCGAGGATTTCCTTGAACTTTACGCCGACTTCCATCGGGACGTGCGCGGGCTGATCGAGCACGCGCCGCAGGGGCGGATTTTCAAATGGGCGCTCTATGCGCGGGAGCCCCTGAGTAGCTGGACCAAGGATCGCGTCACGATGCTGGGTGACGCCGCGCATCCGATGCTGCCGTATTTGGGTCAGGGCGCCACAGCCGCGATCGAGGACGCCCTTGTTCTGGCGCGCGCCCTCGAAACGCACGACGATTATAGCGATGCGTTCAAGAGCTATGAGAGCGAACGCCTGACCCGAACAACCGCGCAGATGCGCGCTTCGGAACGCCAGGGCGAGGCGCTCAATCGCGGACCCGGCGAATATAACGAACTTCGCCCAAGCCAAACCCTCCTATCCGGCTACGACCCGAGGACTGTGCCGGTCTGAATTAAGAAGCCATCCACGCTCTGAGTTGTTTTTTAAATCCAATCAAAACAGGGAGAACAAAATGTTCAATATGTCGCGTATGTCAGTGAATCTCTTGTCGATGCGTTCCACGTTTCTTGGCGCGTCCTGCCCCGCGGCCATCGCGATAATGGGCGTTATCGCGGCCGGCGCCGGATCGGGCATTTCGGTTCGGGCTTACGCTCAAGATCAGGCAGCCGCTTCGTCGGATGCGGGTATCGAGGAAATCGTCGTCACGGCGGAAAAGCGTTCGGAGAAACTTCAGGACGTGCCGCTGGCCATTACGGCCTTGAGCGCGGATACGCTGGAAAAAATCGGCGCCGCCGACCTCCGCGATATTCTGGCCCAGACGGCTGGCGTGACCCTCTACGGCACCGCCTCCGAGGCGATCGAGGCCCCGGTTATTCGCGGTCAATACGATCTGAACGCCACGGCGTTCTCGGATGGCCAGCCGAACGTCGCCGTCTTCCTTGATGGCGTTTATCTTCAAAATCCGAACGCGATCAGCCTCGGCGTTCTTGGGCTCGACCGGGTCGAGGTCGTCAAGGGCCCCGTCAGCGCGCTCTATGGTCGTAACGGATTTGCCGGCGCGATCAACTATATCTCGACAGTGCCTACGGATAAGCCGGCGGCGGATATTTTGCTGCGCTTCGGCGAATATGGAACCCGGACGCTGAATGGCGATGTCTACGGTCCTATCGTTCCTGGCGTTCTTCGCGCCGGCGTCGCGTTTCAGGACCAGGCGTCGGGCGATATCTACCACGACGCGGTGAATGGAAACGGGATCGGTAATTTCGAGAAAAAGGATGTAAAGGGAGTCTTCGACCTTACGCCTAGCGACGCGCTCGACATTCAGGCGGGGTATTATTACGGCCAGGATCATTTCAGTCAGGATCCGCTCGTCATCATGACACCCAATTGCGAGGGCGGAACCTTCATCTGCGGCAAATTCGTACCGAATCCAATTCAGGTCTCCAGCATTCCTGCTTCGACGGGAAACTCCGGTAATAATCGCGACGTGCAGTCCGGTCATCTTAAGGCGACTTACGACCTTGATTTCGCCGATATTTCCTATCTCGGGGGCTATAACAAGGTAACGGAGCGCGCCTATCAGGACTTCACGGCGTTGCGGAACGGCCTGCCATTCATTCTTAACCCCGGCCCGGGGACGACCAATGTGTACGAATTATTTGGCAGCGACGATAACACCGAGGATATGAGCCAGGAGTTGCGCATCAGCTCGAAGCAAGACCAGCCATTGCGGTGGGCGGGCGGCGTCGATTACTTCCAGTCCCGGTTGGATACGACGACGCTGATCGGCCTGGATGGCGCCCAGGTTCCCGCCGGCCAGTCGATTTCGAGCATCGCGAACTTCTTTCTCGCCGGCATTTTTGTGACGCCAACCGGCGCGCCAAGCACCACCAACTTCACCAAGGCCGTCATTGACGAACGCACCTACTCCTATTTCGGCAGCGTCGAATACGACATTCTCGACAACCTCACTGCGGCGGGCGAATTCCGCGGCACCTACGATCGGTCCTATATGGATATTCAGCGAAATTCATTCGCTGGCCCGGTTTTCCGTCCCTACGGCATCATTCCGGCCGCGGCATATGACTTCAACAATTATCGCGCTAATCTGAAGTACAAGATCGATCCCTCAAGCCTTCTCTATGTCAGCGTCGCGTCGGGCGCCAAGGCCGGCGGCTTCAACACGCAGTCGCAACTCGCCAGCAACCAATCCTATGGCCCCGAAAAAAACACCACTTATGAAGGCGGGGCGAAGACGGAGTTGCTCGATAACAGGCTGCTGCTCGACGCGGCTGTCTATCATATCGACTCGACTGGCTTGCAGCTGTCGTTCCCGCAGGGCAACGGCATCAATACCGTCATTCAGAACGTTGGCGGCACGAGCAATACGGGTTTCGAACTCTCGTCCGTCCTGAAGCCTATTCCCGACCTCACACTGGGCGCGTCGGTGGCCTATACCGATCCGGTCTTTACCTCGGGGACATACGATACGGTCAACGTCGCGACTTGCGCGGCTTTGCCCAGCTGCGCGGGTCGTGTCGTGTCGCTCAAACTCAGCGGCGCCACGGTGCAGGCCGTCAATGTTCAGGGCCTGCAGCTTCCGGCGTCAAGCAAGTATACGGTCAATCTCAGCCTGGATTACGTCCATGCGATCGTCGGCGATTATCAGGGCAGTTTCCACGTCGATTATCGCTATCAGTCGAAGCAGTTTACCACGAACGACCTGACCAATACGTCTTACACCGACGGAACCAATCAGGTTAATGTCCGTCTCGGCGTCGATAATGGACCCTATGGCGTCGCCGTGTACGTCCAGAATTTGACCGACGATAGGACGCCGCTCGCCGTCGCCCAGGATACCGAACTCAACAATCTCGGCCACGAGTTCGTTGGCAGCCTGCCCAGTCCGCGCATCTTCGGCGGCGAACTCACCTACCATTTCCGTGGGGGACAATCGGAACCCGCGATGCCGGTGGCGGCCTATGTGCCGCCGCCCGCGGTCGCGCCCACACCGGCCCCTGTCGCGCACAGCTATATGGTCTTCTTCGACTTCAACAAGTCGGATTTGACCGCGCAGGCGGTGGCGATCGTCGATCAGGCGGCCAGGAACGCGACTCCGGCGAAGGCAACCGAGCTGGTCGTGACGGGGCATACAGATACGGTCGGCTCGGACGCCTATAACATGCGCCTGTCCCGGCGCCGCGCGGAATCGGTCGCGGCTGAACTCGAGAAAATGGGCGTCAAGTCCAGCGAGATCGAGATCGTCGCCAAGGGCAAGACCGACCTTCTGGTCCCAACCAAGGACG
>CAJCJC010000111.1 GCA_903970575.1 Alphaproteobacteria bacterium | reverse complement strand
GGCTTGAGGGCATTGGCCCGGTCGAAGACGTTAGATTGGAGATGGCGGCATGACGACAATGACAGACGCAAGACCGGCGATCGCCCGGCCGAATATCCTGCGCAAGGCCATGGGCGGCGACGGCGAGGGCAGCGTCCAGGTCCATATGGAGCCGGTGGCGAAGCTGGGCACGGCCAAGGTTTTCGCGATTTACGGCAAGGGCGGCATCGGCAAGAGCACGACCTCTTCCAACCTGTCGGTCGCGTTTTCAAAGCTCGGCAAGCGGGTTTTGCAGATCGGCTGCGACCCCAAGCACGATTCGACCTTCACGCTGACTAAGCGGATGGTCCCGACCGTGATCGACGTGCTGGAATCCGTGGATTTTCATTCCGAGGAGCTGCGCACCGAGGATTTCGTCTACGAGGGCTATAACGGCGTCATGTGCGTCGAGGCGGGCGGCCCTCCCGCAGGCACCGGCTGCGGCGGCTATGTCGTCGGCCAGACGGTGAAGCTCCTTAAGGAGCATCATCTGCTCGAGGACACCGATGTGGTGATCTTCGACGTGCTGGGCGATGTGGTGTGCGGCGGGTTCGCCGCCCCGCTTCAACATGCCGACCGGGCGCTGATCGTCACGGCCAATGATTTCGACTCGATCTTCGCGATGAATCGCATCGTCGCCGCCATCGCCGCCAAGTCCCGTAACTATAACGTGCGACTTGGCGGGGTTATCGCCAATCGCAGCGCGGCCACCGATCAGATCGACAAATTCAACGACGCCGTGGGGCTGAAGCTCATGGCGCGCTTCCCCGATCTCGACGTGATCCGCCGCAGCCGCCTGAAGAAATCGAGCCTCTTCGAAATGGAGCCCTCGCCCGAGCTGGAAGCGGTCCAGAACGAATATCTGCGATTGGCCGCCGCCTTGTGGGCGGGAACGGAGCCGCTGATCGCCGAATCGATGAAAGACCGCGATATATTCGACTTGCTGGGGTACGACTAATGCCAAGCTTTCAAGCGACGATGGCGACATCCTATCAACTGCGGCGCGGCCAGATCGAAACCTATTTCGATCGGACGGCGGCGGATGCCTGGAAGAAGCTGACCTCGGACGCGCCGCTCGGCCGCATTCGCGCCACGGTGCGCGCAGGCCGTGACGAGATGCGGCGGACCCTGCTGAGCTGGCTGCCCCAGGATATGACGGGGCTGCGCCTGCTCGACGCCGGCTGCGGCACCGGCGTGCTGACGGTCGAGGCGGCGCGGCGCGGCGCCCATGTCGTCGCCATCGACCTGTCGCCGACGCTGGTTCAGCACGCGCGTGAAAATCTGCCGTCGGACCTTGGGTCGGGTAGGGTTGAATTTCTGTCCGGGGACATGCTGGCGGATAATCTTGGCGTGTTCGACCATGTCGTCGCGATGGACTCGCTGATTCACTATAGAGCGACGGATTCCGTGGCCGCCCTGGCGCGTATCGCGCGGCGTACGTCGCGCTCTATCCTTTTCACCTTCGCCCCGCTTACGCCGCCTTTGGCCGTCATGATCACCGTGGGTCGGTTGTTCCCCCGGGGGGATCGGTCGCCTGCGATCGAGCCCGTAGGCGAGAAGAGGCTGGCCGGGCTGCTGGCGCGCGACAGCGCACTGATCGATTGGCGCCAGGGCCAGACAAAGCGCATCGAAAGCGGCTTTTATAAATCCCAGGCGGTGGAGCTGCTGAGGATATGAAACGCATCGACGCAAAGCGGATGAACGAAAATCTGGCCGCCAAATGGACGCGGCTCGGCACGGCCTATCTGCCGTTCGCCGACGCCGCTACGGCCGATTTGCCGCTTGGCCGCCTGCTGCGTCTGTCCTTGTTCCAGGTGTCCGTCGGCATGGCGCTGGTGCTTTTGGTCGGCACCCTCAATCGGGTGATGATCGTCGAATTGCATGTGCCGGCGCTACTGGTCGCGGGAATGGTGTCGATCCCCCTTATTTTCGCGCCGTTCCGCGCCATCGTCGGCTTCCGGTCGGACGTCCATCAATCCTCGCTGGGCTGGCGGCGCGTCCCCTATATATGGATGGGCACGCTCGTTCAGTTCGGCGGTTTCGCGATCATGCCGTTCGCGCTGATCGTGCTTTCGGGCGACAGCAACGCGCCGCCGATCGTGGGACAGCTCGCTGCCGGTCTTGCCTTTCTGCTGATTGGCGCCGGGATGCATACCGTTCAGACGGTTGGTCTCGCGCTCGCGACCGATCTCGCGCCGCCGGAGACTCATCCGAAGGTCGTGGCCCTCATGTGCATGATGCTGCTTATCGGCATGGTGGCGAGCGCGCTCATCTTTGGCGGTCTCCTGGCCCATTTCAGCGAACTTCGTCTGATCCAGGTCATCCAGGGGGCCGCGGTCACGACGATGGTCCTTAATGTCTCCGCGATGTGGAAACAGGAAGCCCGTGGCGCGAAGCGCAACGCCGCGCCCGCCGAGCGGCCGACATTCAGGCAGGCCTGGAAGGATTTCGCCAGCGAAGGCAAGGCCACGCGCCGCCTGGTCGCGCTTGGCTTCGGGACGATCGCCTTCAGCATGCAGGACATCCTGCTCGAGCCGTATGGCGGCCAGATTTTGCATTTAGCCGTTGGGACGACCACCGCCCTGACCGCGCTTCTGGCGTTGGGCGGCCTGTCGGGCTTTTTGATCGCGGCTCGGACGCTGGGCCGCGGGACCGATCCTTACCGGCTTGCCGGGATCGGCGCGTTGGTCGGCCTTATCGCATTTTCCGCCGTTATTTTCTCCGATCCTCTGGAATCGCTCGCTCTCTTCGCCGTCGGCGTCGCCATGATCGGCTTCGGCGCGGGTCTGTTCGCGCATTGCACGCTGACCACCGCGATGCGGCTGGCGCGACCGGGACAGATCGGCCTCGCCCTCGGAATCTGGGGGGCGGTGCAGGCCTCCGCGGCCGGCAGTTCAACAGCTTTGGGCGGACTGATCCGTGATTTCGTGACCTCTCTGGCCGCCAAGGGCGTGTTCGGCGAGGCGCTCAGTACTCCGGCTATGGGCTATTCCGTCGTCTACCACATCGAAATCGCGATGTTGTTTGTCACCCTGGTCGCGGTCGGACCGCTCGTGCGCTCAGCGCGCGCGCCAATGACCCTGTCCAGATCCCCTCTCAATCTAGTCGAATTTCCCGGCTAGCCAGTCAACCAGCGAGGTCCGCCATGCATATTGGAGCCTTTACCAGATATATCGACGTAGCCCAGGTGACGCTTTATGCGTTCTGGCTGTTTTTCGCGGGCCTGATCCTCTATCTGCGGTCGGAAGATCGCAGGGAGGGATTTCCGTTGCAATCGGATACGCCGCCGTACAAGCGGCTGAGCCGGTTCATCGGGGTTCCGCGGCCCAAGACCTTCCTGCTCGTCAATGGCGAAACCCGCACCGCGCCGCGCGACGAACGGTCCATCCCCGTCACGACGGCGGCGCCTTTGGAGGGGTTTCCCGGCGCGCCGCTCCAGCCGATCGGCGATCCGATGCTGGCCGCGGTCGGTCCCGGTTCTTACGCCAATCGCCCTGATGTGGCGGATAAGATGTTCGAGGACGGCACGGACAAGATCATTCCGCTCCGGTCAAATAATGCGCTGTGGATCGATACCGAAGGTTTGGATCCGCGCGGCATGAAAGTGACAGGCCTCGACGGCAAGGTCGCCGGAACAGTAACGGATGTCTGGGTCGACCTTTCCGAGATGGTGATCCGGTACCTTGAAGTCGATGTTCCCGTTCCCGGTGGCGTCCGCACCGTTCTCGTGCCGATGCCTGCCGCCGACGTGCAGGCTCGCGGCGTGAAAGTTGACGCGGTGCTTGCGGCTCAGTTCGCACAAGCGCCGGCTCTCAAGAGCGCTCTTTCGGTCACCATGCTGGAGGAAGACATGATCTCAGCCTATTTCGCCGCCGGCCGCCTTTACGCCACCCCAGCCCGTCAGGAGCCGTTCATATGAAAACCGGAGAATACGACTTCGAGCCTGTCCGGGGTCTTCCGGAGGCTCTCCCCGCCGGCGAGACCATGTTGTGGCAAGGCGCGCCGCAATGGAAGAGCATCGCCATTCTCGCGATGCATATCCGCGGGACGGCCATATATTTCGCGGTTCTGCTCGCATGGTACGCGGAGTCGAAGCTGACCCAGGGCGTGGGCGCCGAACAGGTTATTCTATCCACGCTGCGGCTGGCGTTCTTCGCCGGGGCCGCATTGGCGCTGATGACGGCTTATGCGTGGCTTTCCGCGCGGACGACCGTCTATACGATCACGGATAAGCGCGTTGTGATCCGTTCCGGCGTCGCCCTGCCAAAGGTGCTCAATCTTCCTTACGCGAAGATCGAATCGGCGAATCTCAAGACCTATGCGGACGGCGCCGGCGACATCGCGCTTGCTTTACCGTTCAGGGACAGGGTCGCGTATTTGATGGTATGGCCACATGTCCGGCCTTGGCGCTTCAATCGCGCCGAGCCGATGCTGAGGGGCATAGCGGCGGCGAATGAGATCGCGCAGGTACTTTCCCTGGCGCTCGCGGCGGCCTCTGGCCAATCGACGAAGGTCGCCCTCCGCCCCGCACGCGAAGTTACGCCCACCAAGACGCTGGAGCGGCCACGCTCCCCTGCGCTGGCTTAAGGAAGACGGAGATCATGAGCCACGATCACAGCGAAAAAATCCCGAGGGGCGCGTTGATTGGCGCCGCCGGCCTGATCAGCATCGCCATCCTTGCCACGCTCGCCGCCCGGGTAATGGGCACGCCGTCGATGGTGCCGGAATCCTCCGCCGTCGTCGCCCGAGACCTGCGCTTCGAGGACACGGCGGATGGCGCGGTCGACGTGTATGACACAGCCACCAAGACCACGATCAGCACGCTCACCCCAGGGTCGAACGCCTTTTTGCGCGCCACACTCAGGGGGCTTGCGTCGCAGCGCAAGCGCGAGGGAATCGGGGATAAAATACCGTTCCGCCTGACCGCCTGGGCCGACGGCCGCCTGACGATCGACGATACGACGACCGGCCGGCATGTCGAGCTCGAAGCCTTCGGAGAGACAAATGCCGGCGCCTTCGCCGCGCTGCTGACGCCGGAGACGGGTGTGCGACCGGAGACCGTCTCGCAATGAGTTTGTCGTTCTGGAGCCGCGAATCCGTCGAGGTCGACTGCATGGTCGAAATCGAGCAGACGGGACGATATTTCCAGGCGCATGCGGCGCCTGAGAATATCGACCTTCGTCCCGGCGATTCGGTTCTGGTCCACGACGCACCCGCAAGCATCGCCTTTGGGCAACGCCTATCCTGCGCCCGGCGGGCGACTGTCACGCGCGCCGGCCCAATCCTCCGCGCGTGGGTGCGGTTTACGTCTTTTTTCGCACTGGCCGACCTGTTCGAGGTCGGATTTGACGCCCGGGAGGCATCATGAACGCCATTGTTCGCGAACGCACCACCAATGAAACCACCGCGATGGCTCAAGACGACACGGTCCTGTCGCCGCGTTTCTACACGACGGATTTTGACGCGATGAACCGCATCGACGTGTCGCTGGTGCGCGCCGAATGGGATGGCCTGATCGACGAGTTGAGTCGCGATACGAATAAGGAGCACTTCACCCGCTCCGCCGATTTCACCCAGGACATCGCCGCGCTGCCGCCGGCGCTGCACAAGGAATTTCTCGATTTCCTGGTCAGCTCGGTCACAGCCGAATTCTCGGGCTGTGTCCTTTACGCCGAGATCAAAAAGCGCATCACCAATCCGGATGTTCGGGCGCTTATGGGCTACATGGCGCGTGACGAGGCCCGGCACGCCGGTTTCATCAATGAATCGCTAAAGGATTTCGGCGTCGGCGTCGACCTCAGCTTTCTCACCAAGGCGAAGAAATACAAATTCTTCCAGCCTAAATTTATCTTCTACGCGACCTATCTGTCGGAGAAGATCGGCTATGCCCGCTATATCACGATCTATCGTCAGCTCGAGCGGCATCCCGAACGGCAGTTTCATCCGATTTTCCGCTGGTTCAAGAACTGGTGCGAGGATGAATTTCGGCATGGCGAGGCCTTCGCGCTGCTGATGCGGGCCAACCCGGAATTGCTGCGCGGGCATAACAAGCTCTGGATCAAGTTCTTCCTCATCGCGGTTTTCGCCACGATGTATGTGCGCGATCACGCACGGGTCGCGTTTCACGACGCGCTAGGCCTCGACCCGACCGAATATGATTTCACCGTCTTCCGGATTACCTCGGAGATTTGCCGTCAGGTCTTCCCCTTGGAGCTCGATCTCGATCATCCCGCCTTCAGGGTGGGGCTGGAGCATATGCGCCGAATCACGGTGGCTAGCGCCGCGGCGCGCGCCCAGGGCGGCGTGATCGGCAAGGTAAAGTCGCTGGGCCTGGTGGCCGCGGCGGGTTTTACCTTCGTGCGGCTGTTTCTGTTGCCGAGCAAACGGAACGCCATGCCCAAGCATATCCGTCTGGCGCCGGCCTGGTAGATGAGCTCGCTGCTCACATACGCGGCCCCCGCCGGCTTCGCGCTGTTCCTGTGGTGGTTCAGCACGGGGATCATCCTTTATTTGGATGGCCTACCCAAACGCACATTCAAATGGAGCATGCTGGGCGCGACGATCCTGTCAGCGGCGGCGATCGTCGGCCTGTCACTCGGCAACCAACTGACGAGCGTCCGGGGCGCGTATATAGCGTTCGCCTGTGGCTTGCTGGCCTGGGCCTGGCAGGAAATCAGCTTTTACATGGGCGCGGTCACCGGGATCAGAACCGAGCCTTGTCCCGAGGGGTGTTCCGGGTGGAAACATTTCGGTCACGCCGTCCGGGTCAGCCTCTATCATGAGTTGGCTATCATCGTGACGGCGGCGATCGTCTATCTGGTGGTCTGGCCCGGGTCGAATCATATCGGGTTTTGGACCTATGTCGTGCTGTGGTGGATGCATCAGAGCGCGAAGCTGAACGTCCTCCTCGGCGTTCGCAATCTGAACGAGGAGTTTCTGCCCGATCATATGGCGTTCCTGAAAAGCTTCCTGACGCAAAAGCCAATGAACCTGCTGTTTCCGGTGTCCGTCACGATCTCCACGGTGATCGCCGTTCTATTGTTCCAAAAGGCGTTGTCGCAAGCGTCCAGCCCCTTCGAACTCGCCGGATATCTTTTCCTCGCGGCGATGATGTCGCTCGCGATCCTGGAACACTGGTTCTTGGTGGCGCCGCTGCCGACGGCGGGCTTGTGGAAATGGAGTTTAAAGTCGCGCGGGGCTATAAAAAGCTTTGACGTCGATATCATCGGCGGCTTTCTCGGAGCCGGGAAAACCACCTATATCCGCCGTCTGCTCGCCTCTGCCGATACCAGCGTCCGTACGATCGTGCTGGTGAACGATTTCGGGCCCCTGGGCATCGATGGCTCGCTTCTCTCCGGTCATGGGGCCGACGTCATCGAATTGCCCAACGGGTGCATTTGCTGTTCGTTGAGCCAGGATTTGTCGCGACAGATGGTCTCGGTGCTCGACCGGTTTTCTCCCGGTCGCATTATCATCGAGCCGAGCGGCGTCGCTGAAATCGGCGGTCTTCTGGCCGTGCTGAACAGCCCCACGCTGAAATCCCACGTGCGAGAATTGCGAATTCGGACGATTATCGACGCAGGCGCGTTCCTTGCCGATTATGGCCGCATGCATGGGTTCATAGAGGCGCAAGCGGCCTTGGCCACGATGTTGATCGTCAATAAGATCGACGTTGCGACGTCAGCCGACCTTAGGGTGATCGAGGCGACGCTTCGCGGTCTCAATCCGAGCGCTTCGATCCTGCGGGCGCGGCATGGTTTGGTTCAGGCTGCGGGCTTCGACGATGATTCGTCGGCGGTGGGAGCTTTCACCGGCAAAGCCGCGTTTGCCGATCGCGGCGCGTTCGAAAATGCCGTCCGGCATGCGGTCGAAACGAAAACGCATTATCATGCGGAGCATGCCCTCGACTTTACGGCATGGTCCGCGAGGCTTAATGACCAATGTCAATTACAGCGATTGCAGGATTTGCTCGAATCCGTGGCGCGTGGGGCGTATGGAAAGATCGAGCGCGTCAAGGGAATAGCGCGGGCCGGCGCGGGATGGGTTCGTTTCGATGTGGCCGGCGGACGTTCGACGATGGCGGCGTTTGCGCCGGCCATGAATGAGGAGCAAAGGGTAACGGCGATCGGCCGCGCCCTGGATGAGATGCGGTTGCAGGCGGCGTTCGAGGCCTGCGCCGAACACGCGGGAGGTTCTTGTTGAGCGATAAGACACGGGCGGCGACCGATACGCCGAATACGATGGCCGGTATAATGACGGATGCGCTGCGGAATACGGCGCCTCCAGCTGCCGGTTGTCCGGTTGCCGCGGCGAATCTCGACGCCGCATGCCCGATCGTTCATGAGACGCGCCGTCATGCGCCCAGCTATATGAAGGGCATGCCATCGGCCGAGCCGCTTTACCGCGCCGACGGCGCGATGAATTACGAAAGCTATTTCCAGAACGAGCTGCATAATCTGCACATGGAAGGCAATTACCGGGTGTTCTGCGACCTGGAGCGTCAGGCGGGCCAGTTCCCGCGCGCAACCCATCACGGGGATCGCGGTCAGGCTCCGGTCACGGTTTGGTGCTCCAACGACTATCTTGGCATGGGGCAGCATCCGGCCGTGATGGCGGCGATGCATGAGGCGATCGACCGCTGCGGCGTCGGCGCCGGCGGGACCCGCAACATTTCCGGCACCAGCCATTACCATGTCCTGCTAGAGCGTGAGCTTGCCGATCTGCATCACAAGGAATCGG
>CAJCJC010000110.1 GCA_903970575.1 Alphaproteobacteria bacterium | reverse complement strand
GCCTCCCGTCGATTTCGCGGCTGGCGAAGCCGGTTTCGCTGGCGACGCTGACGGCCACACTAACGGCGCCGGAGCCGAGCTTTGCGGGGTAGCCCGCCGCCATTTTAGCCTCCGCGGCGGCGCCGTTCGCAATCGTGTCCGCCGCGCGAGCGCCAAACCCCAGCGTTACACCCTAAAACCAACCCCGCAATCGGAACCAGATCAGCGGAAGGATCGCGCTCGCAAGCGCGAGGACGATCGCGTAGGGATAGCCGAACGACCATCCGAGCTCCGGCATGTCCTTGAAGTTCATGCCGTACCAGCTCGCGACCAATGTTGGCGGAATCCCGACGATGGACGCGACCGTCAAAACCTTGATGATGTTGTTCTGCTCGATATTGATCAGGCCCAAAGTCGCATCCAGCAGGAACTGGACCTTGCCCGACAGATAGGCGTCGTAATCGTTCAGCGAGACGACGTCGAGCCTCAGGGTTTCGAGCGCCGGCTTTACCGCCTCCGGCATCCAGTCGACTGCCCTGCCGGCGGTATAGGGCACGATCCGCCCAACCCCCATCAGGCTGTCGCGAATCTTCGAGATAAGATCGCCGGCCCTGCCGATCGCGCGCATTCGCTCGCGCAAATCCGACTCCAGGCGCACGCGGGTTCCCTTTTCCGGCTTTGCGCCGTCCGCCCGATCCGCCATGAAAACGTGATGCGACACGGCGTCCAGATCGCCGCCGACCTGTTCCAGAACGTCGGCCATCCGGTCGACCAGCGCTTCGAGCAACCCCACGAAGGCGCCGACACTGCTATCGTGAACGACTCCCGGCGCCACGATCGCGCTCTTGAACGTTTCGAACGCCGGCAGGTCATGGAATCTGACGGTGATCAGCAAGTCGGCGGTCAGCACGAAACCGAGCGGCGTGCTCGTCGGCCGACCGTGGTCGCGAAAAACCGCC
Source organism: Alphaproteobacteria bacterium (assembly GCA_903970575.1). GTDB lineage: Bacteria > Pseudomonadota > Alphaproteobacteria > BOG-932 > Roseiterribacteraceae > BOG-932. Next base: position 3,259 of record CAJCJC010000110.1, on the reverse strand, counting down.
GGCATGCTCAGAGTCAGAACGCCCTGATCGCTTCTAAGCCGGCTTGATGTCTCGATTTCGCTGAGCTCGGCCTCCGTGGGCAGCTTGAGACCGGTCGCGCGGGAGACGAAGGCGATTTCATCTGGGCTGGGCGCCACCAGATCGATCCAGACGATGCCGTTCGGCAGCGCCGTCGCGCTCAAATCCAGCTCACCCAGAGTTCCCTCGCAACCGCAGGAATGAAGCGCAAGCGCCATGACGAAATCCCATGTGACAGGTTGATCCGATTAAACTCAGGGCCGGGCGCCGGGCCGCCCTCTCATGCCGGCGGCGGCGCGGGCGACGGCGAGCAGGGCGTCCGCCGCCAGCAGCGCGTCGTCCGCGCCCGTCCGCTTTGATTTCGCCTCCGCGTCGACCAGGCGCTCCAACACCGCTTGCAGCCGGGGGAGGGTCCAGCGTTGAACGTCCGCCGCGAATCCGTCCCTCGCCCTGAAGAATAGAGGCGGCTGAAGCTGCGACAAAGCCCAGTCGAGCGACGCGCCGTCGTCCAGTCGGGCGCGAGTCAAATGCAGGCGCCGAAAATAGGTCTGGGCCACGCGCAAGATGGCGACTCCGCCGACGCCTTCGCCCGACAGGCGCGCGAGGCAACGATCGAGCGCGACGAAATTTCCGTCCAGCGCCGCGCGCAACACGTCATCCAGGCTCAGCGTCGCGGTGTCGGCCACGGTCGCCTCGACATCGGCAAGCGTTATCTCGCGCGCGTCACCCATATAGATCAGCAATTTATCCACCTCGCCCCGGGCCATCATGCGATCCCCCACGAGGCTGGACGCCAAAAGCCGCATCGCGTCCGGGTCGATGGTCTTGCGCGCTTCCGTCACCTGCGCGGCGAGGGCGCGCGCCAATCCGGCCTCGTCCTCGACATAGCATGGCAGGGCGGCGGCGGTCGGCGCGGACTCCGCCAGCTTGCGCAAGGACGATCTTGCCGTCAGGTCGCCGGCCTCGATGATGGTTAGGCTGTCGCCGCTCGGCGCCTCCAGCAGCGCCGTCAGCGCCCGGGTGATCTTGTCCCCGCCATCGCGGATTCGGATCAGCCGCCTTCCGCCCATCAGCGACAAGGCTGACGCCTCGTCCGCCAAAAGCGAGGCGTCGGCGGCGAGCGCGTCCGCCGCCAGGACCGCGACCCGAAACGGGTCGTTCATATCCTCGATGACATGCCGGCCAAGCCGCCTCGCCCGCTCCCGCACCAGCCCCTCATCGCCGCCATAGATCACCACGGCGCGAATCGCCGGGTCCGGGCGCGACAGGAATCGTTCGATAGCGGCGCCTTGCAGCTTCATGTCGGCCCGGTTGGCTTATATCTGGACGATTATTTGGTCGATATGAAATAAAGGGCGAGATGATCGGCGATCTCTTCCGCGAGCGTCTGCAGGCCTTGCGTGCGTGCATCGTCCGCGCTGATCACCGAACTGAACTGGTTGATCAGGATATTATATCCGGTCGACGTCCGCACCGTCTCCGTCAGCAGGGTCTTGCCGCTCGTCTTGTCGATCAGGAAATACTGCACCGTCAGGCGGACCTGTCCGCGCGTCGATGTGGAATTTTGCTGAAGGCCGAGGTTGACGTCGGCTTCACGAATGACGACGTTCAACCGATAGAGAAATGTCCCATCCGCCCCCTGCGGATGCATTTCGTCGATCAGCAGATTGCGCATCTGCTGCCCGGTTCGATCCGCCAGCGGCGGGATTTCGATGGCGGCGAACTGCGCCATGGCGGACGGCCCATGCGACGCGCTGTTCTTGCCGTACAGCGGCTTGAACCCGCAGCCGGAAACCAGCAGCGGCGAGAGCGCGATCGCCGCCAGCGCGGCGAAGACGCGAAGGGCCTGAAGGGGCGGCCTAAATGACGACATTGACGATCCGATTCGGCACGACGATCACCTTCCTGGGCGGCTTGCCCGCCATGATGGAGACGATCCGGGGTTCCGCCAAGGCCATCGTTTCGGCCAGGCCCGAATCCGCGTCGCGCTTGATGTCGATCGTCGCTTTCAGCTTGCCGTTGACCTGTACCGCGACCGTCACGCTATCGCTGATCAGCAGCGCCGGATCGGCCATCGGCCAGGGTTCCTCCACCAGCAGGCGCTCATGGCCTAGCGCCTCCCACAATTCCTCGCCGAGATGCGGCATCATGGGGCCAGCCAGGCGCACCAGGATGCTGATCGCCTCGGCCAGCGCCTCGGCGAGCGCGGGCGCGGCGGGCCGTTCGCCCTCGACCAGCGGCAGCGCCGCCAGCCGATCGGCGATGGCGTTCGACAAAATCCGCACCTCGGCGACGGCGCTGTTCAGCGCGAAAATCTCCACGGCCGCGGTAACCCGGTCCGCGGCCCGGTGCGCCGTCCGCCGAAGCTCCAGCGCCGCGTCCCCGCCGGGTCCGGCATGGTCCACCGTCACGACCCGGTAATCCTCGATCAGCCGCCACAGCCGGTTGACATAGCGCCACGCGCCCTCGACGCCGGCCTCGGTCCACTCCATGTCGCGTTCCGGCGGCGTATCCGACAGCATGAACAGCCTGACGGCGTCGGCGCCGTACCCCGCGATGATCGCCGCCGGGTCGACCGTGTTGCGCTTGGATTTCGACATCTTCTCGACCCGCCCCGGCGTCAGGGGCGCGCCATCGGGAATGCGGGTCAGCGCGCCGCCTTCGCCGCGCTGAACCTCCGCCGGGGAGACCCAGGCGCCATCCGGCGCGCGATAGGTCTCATGCGTCACCATGCCCTGCGTGTACATGCCGTCGAACGGCTCCGCGAGATCGAGATAGCCGCAATAGGACAGGGCGCGGGTAAAGAACCGCGCATAAAGCAGATGCAGCACCGCGTGCTCGACGCCGCCGACATATTGATCGACCGGCAGCCAGTATTGCACCGCCTCCCGCGTGAACGCCCGATCCTGCGCGTGTGGCGAACAGAAACGCGCGAAATACCACGAGCTTTCGAAGAACGTATCGAACGTGTCGGTCTCGCGCGTGGCCGGGCCGCCGCAATCCGGGCATGTCACATGCTTCCAGGTCGGGTGATGGTCCAGCGGATTGCCCGGCTTGTCGAACGTGACATCCATCGGCAGCGTGACCGGCAGCAATTCCTTGGGCACCGGGACCATGCCGCACGCGGGGCAATGGATGATCGGGATCGGGCAACCCCAATAGCGCTGCCGGCTGACGCCCCAGTCCCGCAGGCGATAGACCGTCGTGCCATAGCCGCGGCCGAGCGCCTCCAATTCTTCGA
>CAJCJC010000109.1 GCA_903970575.1 Alphaproteobacteria bacterium | reverse complement strand
GAGAACCATGAGCTGCGTATGCAAAGCGCGGTTGTGCTCAAGATGCCATTGCATCACCGGCGGCACATCCAGACCCGTCCTGGTCAAAAACACCGCCGTTCCGGGAACGCGCGGCGTTTCCCGCGCCACCGCCTGGGCGTTGAAATCGGCGACGGGAACCAAATCCTGCTCCAATCGTCGGGCAACGGCTAAGGAGCCGCGATGCCAAACCCACATCACGAAATAGACGGACGCCGCCAGCAATAACGGCACATAGCCGCCATCGGCGATCTTGACGAGGTTGGCGCTGAAAAACGCGGCGTCGACCGTGAACAGAAAAGCAGCTGCCGCCCCCGCCGCCCAAAGGCTCCAGTTCCAGATCGTGCGCATGGCGATAAAGAGCAGCACCGTCGTCATCAGCATGGTCAGCGAGACGGCGATGCCATAAGCGCTGGCCAAATTATCGGATTTCTTGAATCCGAGGGTCAGCCCGATCGTCACGATCATCAATATCCAGTTCACGCCGCCGACATAAATCTGGCCGTATCCCTCGTCCGACGTGTGCTTGACGGCCAGACGCGGGAGCCAGCCCATCTGAATGGCCTGACGCGTCATGGAGAAGGCGCCCGTGATGATGGACTGGCTGGCGATGATCGTGGCTATGGTCGACAGGCCGATCAGCGGAATCAGCAAAGACGGCGGACAGAGCTTGAAGAAGATATTGCCGTCGGTCGACCCGCCATCGAGAATGATGGCGGCCTGCCCGGCGTAGTTCAGGATCAGGCTGGGGAAAACGATCGCGAGCCAGGCGACGCGGATCGGCTTGGGGCCGAAATGACCCATATCCGCGTACAGCGCCTCGGCCCCCGTGACGCAGAGGAAAATGGCGCCCAAGGCCAGGAACGCCTTCAGGCCGCCGGTGGCGAGGTACTCGAGCGCATGGACCGGATTCAATGCCGCCAAGACGCCAGGATGATGCGCGATGCCCGCGACGCCCAGTGCAGCGAGGGTCAGAAACCACACCGCCATGATCGGGCCGAACGCCTTGCCAATCAGCGCCGTGCCAAGCGGCTGCGCCGCGAAGAGGATCACCAGAATGGCGACCGCGCCCGGCAGCACATAGGGCTGAAACGCGGGCGTCGCCATGTCGAGCCCCTCCAGCGCCGATAGAACGGAGATGGCTGGCGTCACCGCGCCATCGCCATAGATCAGCGCGGCGCCGAACAAACCGGCGAACAGGATGGCGGCCGTATTCTTTTTCTTGACCCCGATCAGCGACATGAGGGCGAGAATGCCGCCCTCGCCGTTATTGCCCAGGCTCATGGCGATCGTGACATATTTGACCGTGGTGATGATAACCAGCGTCCAGATCACAAGGCTGAGCACGCCGAGGATCACCACAGGGTCGGGCGCGCCGCCGGTGACGCCCAATATGGTCTTGACTGTATAGAGCGGGCTCGTGCCGATATCGCCGAAGACGATGCCAAGCGCGGCGAGCCCCATCGCCGGAAGGCTGCCGGTGGGATGCCCATGGACAGACCCGGCCTGTGGCCTTCCCGCCGCGGGCGGATCAGTCGTGGTTTCGGCCGGATTGGCGTCGGTCATAAACGTCCCTTGGGCCTTTGGAAATTGGCGATTGCGTCGTGCACTAACCGATCAATGCCGTGAAGTGTTGCGCGCCCCGGATGGATCGCCTGAAATCATGCGCGATATGAGGCCAGCGATTATGTTAATGACGAACGATCTATAAAAAGGAAATCACGTTGGCCCAGAAAAAATCTGAATTCCGAGCCGGCTGGAAGATCGTTTTAGCCGCGTCGATGGGCGTGAGCGTCGGGGTGAGCGGAACGCCATTTTATACGATGGGCGTATTTTTGAAGCCGCTGTCAGCTGAGTTTCATTGGACTCGCGCGGGCGTTTCGGCGGCGACGTTGTTCCTGTCGCTCGGATGGGCGTTGACCTCGCCCATCGTGGGGAGGCTCGCGGACAGAATGGATGTGAGACGGATCGCGCTTTTCTCCCTGCTTGGGGTCATCGCCGGGCTGCTCGCGCTGACCCAGGTTAACGGCCAGATATGGACGCTCTATTTGGGACTGACCTTCCTGGCGTTAGCGGGAAGCGGAACGGCGCCGCTGATCTGGACTCACGCCGTCAATACCTGGTTCGACCGCTCGCGCGGATTATCGCTGGGATTGACCCTGGCCGGCAGCGGCGTCGCCGCCATACTCGCGCCACGCTTCGTGGATCGGCTGATCGCCGATCACGGCTGGCAGGCGGGGTATCTGGGACTGGCTGTATTCACCATGGCGGTCGCCTACCCTGTCATCTTCGCGTTTTTTCGGGAGAACAAGACCGTTAGGGTCTCGATGAGTGGACGCGTCGGCGGCGCGGAGGGGGCGCGGACTGGGCAGGCGATGCGGTCACGCCAATTCTGGCAGCTGGGGTTCGGCATCATGCTGGTCGCCGGCGCGGTATCCGCGATTCTTATTCATATGGTGGCGCTGCTGACCGATTCGGGGCTGTCGCGCAACGAGGCCACCGGCGTGGCCGGGCTTATGGGATTCGCGGTCGTGTTCGGGCGCGTCGCCATCGGCTTTCTGGTCGACCGCTTTCACGGACCTTACGTCGCCGGATCGGTTTTGATGGTTCCGGCGGCAGGCTATCTCTTACTCTGGAGCCACCCGGGCGGCGGGTGGGAGTTGATCGCGGCGGCGCTCACGATCGGCATGGCGGCCGGAGCGGAGGTGGATTTGCTTGCCTATCTCAGCAGCCGCTTCTTCGGCCTGAGGAATTATGGCGTCATTTACGGCTTTCTATTGGTTCCGTTCGGCGTGGGCGCCGGCGTAGGACCGATTCTGCTGGGTCGCGTCTATGATACGACCGGAGGCTACGGGCCGGGGCTTGTGGCCGGGGCCATCTGCGCTGTGTCAGGCGC
>CAJCJC010000108.1 GCA_903970575.1 Alphaproteobacteria bacterium | reverse complement strand
CGCGCTGTCGGCCTCAAGACGGGCTTCGTGGCGCGGCCGACCGAACACGGCGCGGGCCAGAAGAGCGATCTGCTGGCGGAACAAGACTGGGATGTGATCGCCAGCGATTTCAACGATCTGGCGGCGCGGTTGGGCGCGTAAAAATATTACGGTCGCGCCGCCTTGACGTCGTCCTTTGTCACCGCGTCGGTGAAACGGTTGCCGAAATGGGTCCGGACATAGTTCACCACGGCGGCCACCTGGGCGTCGTCCATCATCCGCCCGACAGGCGGCATGGCCCCCTGACCGTTCACGACAAGGGCGACGGCGTAGCCGGAAACCTCGAGCTTCGGATCGGCGACCAGCGACGGATAACGACCGGCCCCGGCCGCACCCTTGCCATCGGCCATATGGCAGGCCTGGCACACATTGGCGTAGAGCGCCTGCCCGCCCTGCTCACTGAACTTGGCGTAACCCTTGCTCAAATCCTGGCTGGTTGCGCTATCCGCTCGCGCGGAATTCGCCAAGGCGGCGGCGAGAGCCGCGAGCGCGACCACTCGTTTCATGTCGCGATCACCCGGCGATGAAGACGCGTGATGGCGTCGAGCGCGGACAGGACGGCGCCCTCCTGCCAAGCCGGCAGGTAGGACGCATGTTCGCCCGCGAGCACGACGCGACCGTCGATCTGGCAAAGATCGTCATAATGGGCGGCGCGCGTTTCATCCGTCCAATCGCCGGCGCAGCCAAGCGTGAACGGCACGCGATGCCAGGCGACGGCGATTCCGTTTTGGAACTCGGCGGCGTATTGCGGATGAATGCGGCCGCCGTAATCCAGCGCGCGCCGGATGCGTTCTTCCGGCGACATCGCCGTGAATTCAAAGGCGTTCGGCCCAAACATATAGGCGCCCAGCAGAACGCCCTTTTCGCCGTGAAACCCGGATTGGGGATAGCCGATGGTCTGGATCGGCAGGTCGGTATAGGAGATGCCTCCGTAAATCGCCTCATCCTCCTCCCAAAAGCGCCGCTTGAACTGGAGCCCGATCTTGACCGATGCGGCGTAGGGCACGGCGGCGATCGCGGCCTGCATTTTCGGCCCGACGTCGATCGGTATCTGGCTGAGGATCGAGAGCGGGATGGTGCAGACGCACCAATCGGCGGACTCGGTCTGAACGGCCCCCGGGTGCGCGGCGTCCTCCCACGCAACCGTGACGGCGGTCTCGGATTGCTGAATGCGGGTGACCTTGGCGTTATAGGTGATGATGTCGGCGACACGGGTGGCGAAAGCTTGGCCAATCATGCCCATACCGCCGACCGGCTGCATCAAGGTGGTCTGGAATTCATATCCGGCAAAATTTCCCAGCGCCCGCCATACGCCCGAGCGCAGCAGATCGGATAGCGCGATCGGCGCTCCAGGCGTTGGCGCGGCGCCGACACCGCCGCCTGGATCCTTGGCGTAGCCGCGCGATTCGGCCGAGACCAAGCCGGCCCCATAGGTATAATCCTTATCGAGCGCGCCCCAGTCGCGCATCGCCTCCAACAGGATTTCCTGGTCCTCCACGGTGACCGTCTCGTCGAGCCTCCCCTTGGCGGTGGTCTTCGCCAATAGTTCCGCCACTTGCCCCTGGAAATCCGCCTTAACCGAACGAATGCGCTGGGGTTTGCCGCCGAAGGCGTCGCTCGCATGAATGAAGGCGTTATGATTGAGCTGCGTGAATGGCTCCAGGGCGACGCCGAAGCGCTTGCAGTAATCGAGAATCGCATTGTGATGGTAAGGAATGCGCCAAGGGCCGGGGTTTAGGTACAGGCCCTTATCGAAGGCGCAAGTTTGGGTGGCGCCGCCCAGCTCGATGAAGCTGTCGCCACCCCGCAAACTCCAGTTCCGGCCGCCGGCGCGGCTGTTATATTCCAGTACGCGGACCCGATAACCCGCTTGACGCAGTTCGATCGCCGCAGTCATGCCCGCAAGTCCGGCGCCCAACACCAGCACCGAGGCGCCGTTGGGATCGCCTTCGAGCTTGATCGGCCCCCCATAATCCGACGAGTGCGCGAAGCCCAAGCTGGTCATCGCCTGATACATCGCGCCACTGCCCGCCGCCACGCCTATCAGCGAGAGCAGATCGCGGCGTCTAAACCCGGGAGGCGGCGTTTCCGTCATCAATATCCTACCTCAGACATAAGATTGATATTGAATGCGCGTAGGCGATTGTTCAATCGCGATGACCATGAAGGCGGAGGCCTGAAGACGCTCCTGGCTCCGTGTGAAGCCTGTTGCCATGGCTGATGACGCGCGATCGACCAAAAATGCCGCTGGACGACGCCCGCACTGGCGTTTGCGTTGGAACAATACCATGTGATTTTCGATCACTGGGTTGAGCAAACCGCATTTGATTTATGCTGCAACGCACAATAGGCTGTGAACTCAAGGAGCGGGCACATGCGACCAGCAAATTTTCAAGGCAATATCCACATCATCAACTTCCCGTCCGAAACAACGGCGGCGGAGTTGGCTGAACTGTTCGACGATTACGGCCTGGTGCTCGGCGCGCATATCAAACGCATTCCCCAGGAAAGTGGCAGCCTTCGCCTCGGAATCGTCGCGATCGCCCCGAATGAGGCCGCCGACAAGGCTATAGAGGCGCTGCAGGGTCATGTGCTCGGCGGCCAGAAACTGAAACTGAAGCGGGCCGTGCCGCCAGTGAAGGGCGAGCGCAAACCCGCGCCGCGGCGCGCTGAACGCTCCCCTATCGACCGGCCATACGCGGATCGTCCCGGTGGCGATCGGCCGGCGATGGACCGATTGGGAATCGAACGGCCCACCCTTTCCGCGTCTCGCGAGCGGTTTCCGGCGATGGCGCCGCAGGAACCACCGCGCAAGGTGATCGTGGAATACCGCAATCGCCGCGGGGTTCGCACGATCACCGGGTGAGGTTTTTGGTAGAGGGGGTTTTCGAGGGTCAACCAAGAACGGCGCCCATTCTTAAAGAAAACTATACGGATCGATATCTACCTGCACGCGCACATTCGTGGATGCCGGAACGCGCGAAAGCCAGTCGGATATCAGCGGTTGGACCGGCACGTCGCGGCGCGCCTTGAGCAGCAGACGTTCGCGGTGCAGCCCCCGCAGCATGGCGAGGGGCGCCGGCGCCGGGCCAAGGACCAACAGCCCCTCGCCACGGGGCGCTTCGCGCGCCAAGGCGCGGGCGGTCCGTCCCACCTCCGCTGAATCAGGGCCGGAAACGATAAGGGCGGCAAGGCGCGCATAGGGCGGCATGCCGGCAGCCCTGCGTTCGTCGGCCTCGACCGCGAGAAAAGCGTCACGGCGATCGTCCGCGAGGGCTTGCATCACCCGGTGCTCCGGCATGTAGGTTTGCAGCAGAACCTGCCCAGGCCGCTCGGCCCGCCCCGCCCTGCCCGCGACCTGATGCAATAATTGATAGGTGCGCTCCGACGCGCGGAGGTCGCCGCCGGTGAGGCCAAGGTCGGCGTCGACGACGCCGACGAGCGTCA
>CAJCJC010000107.1 GCA_903970575.1 Alphaproteobacteria bacterium | reverse complement strand
AAAATATACAAATAAATTGATTTTCTTTTGAAGGCAACAACATGAAAAGCAGTGCGCAAAATCTGAACGGCGTTCATGCGTTCAGACGATCCAGCTCCGCGATCACCGCTTCGCCCATCGCCTTGGTGCCCACGGGGGTGTGCCCCGGCGAGGCGATGTCTCCGGTGCGGATGCCGGAATTGAGAACGCTCTGAACCGCCGTCTCGATGGCGTCGGCCTCTTCGCCGTGGCCGAAGGAATAGCGCAGCATCATCGCGACGCTGAGGATCATCGCCAGCGGGTTGGCGATGCCCCGCCCGGCGATATCGGGGGCCGAGCCGTGGATCGGCTCATACAGCGCGGCGCGCTTGCCGTTCGCGTCCGTTGCGCCGAGCGACGCCGAGGGCAGCATCCCCAGCGACCCCGTGAGCATCGAGGCTTCGTCGGACAGCATGTCGCCGAACAGATTGTCGGTGACGATGACGTCGAACTGGCGCGGGTTGCGCAGCAACTGCATCGCGCAATTATCGGCCAGCATGTTTGACAATGCGACGTCGGCGTACTCCTTGGCGTGCAGCGCCGCGACCTCCTCGCGCCACAGCCGGCCGGATTCCATCACATTGGCCTTCTCGACCGAGCAGACCCGGTTTTGACGAACCCGCGCCAGATCGAACGCCACCCGCGCGACGCGATGAATCTCGCTGGTGGTGTACACCTGCGTATTCACCCCCCGGCGCTGGCCGTTTCCGATATCGGTGATGCCGCGCGGTTCGCCGAAATAGACGCCGCCCGTCAGTTCGCGAACGATCATGATGTCCAGCCCGCGCACCACGTCCGGTTTCAGGCTCGAGGACTCGATCAGCGCTTCGAACACGATGGCGGGCCGCAAATTGGCGAATAGTTCCAGCTCCTTGCGGGCCGCGAGCAATCCGGCTTCGGGCCGCAGATGAAAGGGCAGATTATCCCATTGCGGGCCGCCGACCGCTGCCAGGATCACCGCGTCCGCCGCCTTCGCCCGCGCGATCGACGCGTCCGAAAGCGCCACGCCCTCCGCCTCATAGGCCGCGCCGCCGATCAGCGCTTCCTCGGTCTCGAACGCGATCCCTCGCCGGTCGGCGAGCCACGCCAGCAAACGCTTGGCTTCCGCCATGACCTCTGGACCAATGCCATCGCCGGGGAGAAGGAGAATTTTATGGGGCATTCTTCACCTCGATTATTGTATTTCGTCATCCCGGACCTGATCCGGGATCCATGTTTCCGGCGATCACGAAGGCCGATAGATGGGTCCCGGATCAAGTCCGGGATGACAACTTGACTGTCACAGCGCGGGCGCGTCCCACAGCCAGGGCTGCGACTGCCCCTGACGCTGCTCGAAGCCGGCGATTTCGCCGTCGCGCTGAAGCGTCTGACCGATCTCGTCCAAACCTTCCACCAGCTGATGCTTGGTGGTCGGGTTGATCTCGAACGAAAAGCTCTCGCCATTGGCGCGAACGATCTTCTGGTTCGGCAGGTCGATGGTGAACACGCGCGTGTTGTCGCCCTGCGCATCCTTCATCAAAACGTCGATCTGCTCTTGCGGCAGCACGATCGGCAACATGCCGTTCTTGAAGCAATTGCCGTTGAAGATATCGGCGAAACTCGGCGCGATGATCGCGCGGATGCCGAAATCCTGAAGCGCCCAGGGCGCATGCTCGCGGCTTGAGCCGCAGCCGAAATTATCCCCGGCGATCAGGATTTGCGCATCGCGGTATTCCCGCTTGTTAAGCACGAAATCCGGCCGCTCGGCGCCATTGTCGTCATAGCGCATTTCAAAGAACAGCGCCTTGCCAAGGCCGCTGCGGGTGATCGTCGTCAGAAACTGCTTCGGCACCAGCATGTCCGTGTCGATATTGATCATCGGCAGCGGGGCGGCGATTCCGGTCAGCGTGGTGAATTTCCGCATCTTTCAGCTTTCAGGCGAGGTTTCGGATGTCGGTCAGCCGGCCGGTCACCGCCGCCGCCGCCGCCATCGCGGGGCTGACCAGGTGGGTGCGACCGCCGCGCCCCTGGCGTCCTTCGAAATTGCGATTGGATGTCGACGCGCAACGCTGCCCCGGCTCCAGCCTGTCGGCGTTCATCGCAAGGCACATCGAACATCCCGGCTCGCGCCATTCGAATCCCGCCGCGATGAAAATCTTGTCCAGGCCCTCTTGCTCGGCCTGCAACTTGACAAGGCCGGACCCTGGAACCACCAGCGCGCGCACCCCATCCGCGACATGCCGGCCATTGGCGATATCGGCCGCGCTCCGTAAATCCTCGATACGGCCATTGGTGCACGATCCGATGAAGACCGTATCGATGGCCACGTCATCCAGCTTCTGCCCCGCCTCTAGGCCCATATAGGCGAGCGAACGCTCCACTGCGGCGCGACGCCCAGGGTCGGTGAACTCAGCCGGGTCGGGCGCCTTCGCGGTGATCGGCAACACGTCTTGCGGGCTCGTGCCCCACGTCACCTGCGGCGCGATCTCGGACGCATCCAGCACAACCTCACGGTCATAGGTCGCGCCTTGGTCGGAGGGCAGGGTGCGCCAATACGCGACCGCGCGGTCCCAATCCGCGCCTTTCGGCGCCATCGGCCGCCCTTCCAGATAGGCGAATGTCTTCTCGTCGGGCGCGATCAACCCCGCGCGGGCGCCCGCTTCGATCGTCATGTTGCAAACCGTCATGCGGCCTTCCATCGTCAGGCCGGTAATCGCTTCGCCCGCGTATTCGATGACATGGCCGGTGCCGCCCGCCGTGCCGATCTTGCCGATCACCGCCAGCACCAAATCCTTGCCCGTGATGCCGGGGGCGGGATTCCCGTTGATGGTCACCTTCATCGATTTCGCCGCCTTGAACAGCAGCGTCTGGGTCGCCAGCACATGCTCCACCTCTGACGTGCCGATGCCGAAGGCCAATGCGCCAAAAGCCCCGTGAGTCGCGGTGTGGCTATCGCCGCACACGATCGTCATGCCCGGCTGGGTCATGCCCTGCTCGGGTCCGACAATATGAACGATGCCCTGACGAACATCGTTCATCGGGATATAGGGCACGCCGAACTCCGCCACGTTTTGCTCCAGCGTCTTCAACTGGATTCGGCCTTCCTCCTCGCCGGGTCCGAAAACGCGGCCCGGCGTGGTGGGGACGTTATGATCCGGAACGGCGAGCGTGCCCGACGGGCGATGAACCTTGCGGCCGGAAATCCGCAGCCCCTCGAAGGCCTGCGGGCTCGTCACCTCATGCACGAGGTGCCGGTCGATATACATCAGCGTCGTGCCATCCGCGTCGCGGCTGACGGTATGGCTATCCAGGATTTTTTCGAAAAGCGTGCGCAGAGCGGGCATGATCGATCAATCCTCGGCCTTTTCCTTCAGGCCGGCCTTTTCCTTCAAATCATGCCCGGTGGTGCGTTCGGCGATGCGCGCGGACTTGCCGCGCCGACCGCGCAGATAATAAAGCTTGGCCCGGCGAACGTCGCCGCGCCGCACCAATTCGACCGAATCGAGCCTGGGGCTATACAGCGGAAACACCCGCTCCACCCCCTCGCCATAGCTGATCTTGCGAACGGTGAACGACGAGTTGATGCCGGCGTTGCGCCGGGCGATGCACACGCCCTCGAACGCCTGAACCCGCTCGCGCGCGCCCTCGACCACTTTCACATTCACCCGCACGGTGTCGCCCGGCGAGAATACCGGCAGCGCCTTGCCCTCGGTCAGCTTTTCGACCTGCGCTGCTTCCAGCGTCTGTAACACGTTCATAACGTCACTCCTTACCCAGTCTCATTTACCCACCGCCGCTTCCACGGCCGTTCCGCACAAATACTTCATCCAAAGATCGGGCCGGCGCTCCCGGGTCAGCCTTTCGGCTTCCGCCCGGCGCCAGGATTTCACCTTTTCGTGATGCCCCGAAACCAGGATGTCCGGCGCCGCCCATTCCCGTCCGTCGGCATCGCGCCACAGCGCCGGCCTGGTGTAATGCGGATATTCGAGCAGCCCGTCCGTAAAACTCTCTTCCGCCGACGTCTCGGCATTGCCCATCACCCCGGGCAACAATCGAACGCAGGCGTCGATCAGAACCATCGCCGCCGGCTCGCCGCCCGACAGCACGTAATCGCCGACGCTCATTTCCTCCGCGCCATGCGCCTGGAGGACACGCTCGTCAACGCCCTCGAACCGCCCGCAGATCAGGGTCACGCCGGGCTCGGCCGACAAGGCGATCACCGTGTCCTGGGTCAAGAGGCGCCCGCGTGGCGACAAATAGATCAGCTTGTATCCCGGCCGGCGCGCCGCGCGGATCGCGCGATCCAGAACGTCGGGACGCATTACCATGCCGGCGCCTCCGCCGAACGGGGTATCGTCCACGGAGCGATGCTTATCGCGCGCGAAATCCCGAATGTCCAGCGCGTCCAGCCGCCATTTCCCGGCTTGCAGGGCCCGACCCGCCAGGCTTTGGCCGAGCGGCCCCGGAAACATCGCCGGAAACAGCGTCAGGACCGTGGCGGTCCACGGGCTATCGTTACCGGCTTCGCTCACGCCGCGTCCTCCTCGACCGGCCCGTCCTCATCCAGCAGACCGGGCGCCGGATCGACCACGATAATTCCACGCGCGATGTCGATCGCTGGGACCGTGGCGAGATCGAACGGAATCATCGGCCGCTTGCCCGAGTCCTGCACCAGTTCCAGGATGTCTCCCGCGCCGAAATTATGCAGCGCCGCCACGGTCCCGAGCTTGCTTCCATCAATGCGCTCGGCCCTGAGACCGATCAGGTCGGCGTGATAGAACTCATCCTCGGCCGGCGGCGGCAACTGGCCGCGCTCGACGAAAAGCCGCGTCCCGTTCAACGCCTGCGCCGCGTCGCGGTCGGCCACTTCATCGATCCGCGCGAGAAAATTGCCTTTCTGCGCGCCTACTAAGGTAACGGTGAACGACCGTTTCCCAGCTTCATCCGTCAGGCGTCCATACTGGGCCACGGCTTCGGGCTTGTCGGTAAAGCTTGCGAGCTTCACCAATCCCCGAACGCCGTGAGCGCCTAATATCTGGCCGACACAGATGCGCATGACATGCTCCGCCTAAGCGCTAAAGCTCAGACTTCGGCCGCGGCGGCGGCGGCGGCCTTGGCGCGCTCCTGAGCCTTCGCCTTGGGGGCGGACTGCTTGGGCGATTCCTTCCAGACCGGCTTTTCGACCAGACCGGCATTGCCAAAGAACAACGCCACGCGATCGGTCGGCAACGCGCCGACGCCGAGCCAATGCTTCGCCCGGGCCTCGTCGATAGTCACGCGCTTGGCGTCCTCCTTGGGGAGCATCGGATTATAGGTGCCGATCTTTTCGATGAAACGGCCGTCGCGCGGGCTGCGCGAATCGGCGATGACGATCGAATAGAACGGACGCTTCTTCGCGCCGCCGCGGGCCAAACGAATTTTCAAGGACATGAACTAACTTCCTTCCGTTAACTTAAACCAATAACCGTCAAAATCATCGCATCCCGCCCGGAGGCATCATGCCGGGGGGCAGTTTTCCGGCCATGCTGCGCATGAAGCCTTTTTTGCCCATTTTCTGCATTTTCTTCATCATGTCCTGCATTTGCAGGAATTGCTTCATCAGCCGGTTCACCTCGGCGACGTCGGTGCCGGAGCCAACGGCGATACGCCTGCGCCGCGATGCATTCAGCAACTTCGTGTTCCGACGCTCGGCCTTGGTCATCGAACTGATGATCGCCTGCTGCCGCTTCAGCATCCGGTCGTCGATATTCGCGTCTTTCAACTGGTCTTTGATCTTTCCCATGCCGGGCAGCATGTTCATGATCCCGCCAAGCCCGCCCATCTTGCCCATCTGCTTTAATTGCGAGGCGAAATCGTCAAGGTCGAATCCGCCTTTCTCCATCTTGCGGGCGAGCTTCTCGGCTTCCTCGCGGTCGATATTCTCGGCCGCCTTCTCGACCAGGCTGACCACATCGCCCATGCCCAGCACGCGTCCGGCCAGCCGGTCCGGATGGAAAGCCTCCAGCGCGTCGAGCCGCTCGCCCACGCCCAACAGCTTGATGGGCTTGCCGGTCACCGCGCGCATCGAGAGCGCGGCGCCGCCGCGCGCATCGCCATCGATTCGCGTCAACACGATGCCGGTCAGGCCAACCCGCTCGTCGAAAATCTTGGCGACATTGACAGCGTCCTGGCCCGTCATGGCGTCCGCGACCAGCAAGGTCTCGACCGGTTGGACCGCATCGCGCACCGCGGCGACTTCCGCCATCAGCACATCGTCGATCGCCA
>CAJCJC010000106.1 GCA_903970575.1 Alphaproteobacteria bacterium | reverse complement strand
GGAGCGACGATGCGGCGTGAGTGGCTGGTTCTGGTTGCGACCTCGGCGATCATGGTGTTCGCCTCCGCCACCGTGTTCTCCTCCCTCGGCGTCGTGCTGTTCGCCATGGCGCGGGAGTTTCACTGGTCTGACGCGGCGGCGGGCGGCGCCTTTACCGTCCTAGTTCTGACCTGCTGCGTATCTCATCTGGCGCCGGTGCCGCTGATCGCGCGGATCGGCGCCCGGTGGACGATCGTCTGCGGCGGCGCCATTCTGTCGCTGGCGTTTCTGGTCGCCGCCGCTACAAGCGGCCTCCTGACGTGCTATGTCGCCGCCGGCCTGCTGGGAATCGGCTTTTCGCTGGTGGCCAACACGCCGGCGATTTATCTGATCGCCGGATGGTTCGCCGACCGGGCGCCCCGAATGATTGGCGTTTACATGATGATCGGGACGCTTGGCGGCGCGATTGGGCCGCCCGTGGCGCAGGGCCTGATCGCGACGGATGGCGGCTGGCGGCTTTACTGGGCGGCGATGCTGGCGACCGGGCTGGCGCTTTCGATTGTGTGCGCGCTCTTCATACGGGAGCCTCCCGCCGCAACGGCGGCCGGGGTGAATCCCGGTTTGGCGCCCAAGGATTGGGCGTATTGGGACATGCTGCGCTCGCCGCGTTTTATCGTCATCGCAATCGCGATGGTGCTGACCCAAACCTGCATGATCACCGTTTCCAGCGTGACGCCATCGCATTTCGCGCATCTTGGCTGGTCGGCCGGTTTCGCAGGCGGAATATTGGGCCTTCAAGGACTGGTCGGCACGGCCGCGACAGGGGTTTCGGGCTGGCTTAGCGAAAAGTTCGAGCCAAGGCTGATGCTGGTCGCGGCGCTGATCGCGGAGGCGGTGGGCATGCTGCTGCTCGGTTGGGCGGGGAGCGTTTGGCAGGTCTATGCCTTCGTCATCGCGTTCGGCGTCGGCTGGGCCGTGTCCTGCCTTGCGGTGACCGTCCTGCTTGTAGAGAGTTTCGGCAACCGGGCTGGGACGGCGGCGTTGGCGACGATCTTCACCTTCGCGGGCGCCGCCGCGCTCGGCCCTTCGGCCGCGGGCATGATCGCGGATGCGACGGGCAGCTTTTCATTGGCCCTGGATGGCCTTGGCCTGATGCTGCCCCCGATCGCCTGCGCGGCTTTTTTCATGAAGATGCGCTTCATGAACGCGGGAAGCCGCGCTCCGGGTCCTGAAATCGCGGCCGGTTATCGGGTGGAATAGGGAACGATGCCAAGCGCGATACTGGCGCGGCGCGCCATGCTGGTGCTGATCGCGGCCTCGACCATTCTGTTCTTCGGTCAGGGGACCACATTCTCGTCCATGGGCATTGCCCTCTTCGCCATGGTCGCGGAGTTCCATTGGTCAGAGGCGGGGGCGGGCGGCGCCTTTCTGGCGCTGGGGCTCATCTGCGCCGCCACCAGCCTGGCGCCGATGCTGCTGATCCCACGCATCGGCGGCCGCTGGACGATGGTGGCCGGGGCGTTAATTCTGGCGGCCGGCTTTCTGCTGGCCGCAGCCACGGAGAAGTTGCCGACATTTTATGTCGCGGCCGGCCTATTCGGGCTCGCCTTTTCGCTGGTGGCGAACGCGACCGGGACGTATCTGGTCGCCACCTGGTTCGGCGCGCGCTCACCCCGAATGATCGGCATCTATCTGATGGTCGGTTCGTTGGGCGGGGCCGTGGGGCCCCCGGTGGCGTCTGCCTTGATCGCGACCGGCGGCGGTTGGCGGTTCTATTGGCTGGCGATGGTCGGCGCGGCGCTGGCGTTCGCGGCAATGTGCGCGGGGTTCATTCGCGAGGCGCCCTCGGCCGAAGTCCCGGGGCCGGCCGGGGGCTTATCCGACCATGCTCCCCGAACCACGGAATGGGGATTTCGTGGTTTCTTGCGGACGCCGCAATTCGCCGTGGCCGCGCTCGCGATGGTGGCGACACAGGCCTGCGTGATCATGGTGTCGAGCGTGGCCGCGCCGCATATGGTTCAGCTTGGCTGGTCGGAGGGATTCGCGGCCGACCTCTTGGGGCTGCAAGGCCTGGTCGGCACCGCCGCGACCGGCGTCGCGGGATGGCTGACCGAGCGCCGGGACCCAAAGCTAGCGCTGGCGGCCGGGTTGCTGGCAGAGGCGTTGGGCATGCTGTTGCTGGCCTACGCGCACGGCCTTTTGATCTCCTATGCGTTTGTCGTGGCCTTCGGCATTGGTTGGGGCGTCGCCTCGCTCGCCGTCACGGTTCTGCTGATCCGCTATTTCGGCGACATCGCTGGAACGGCCGCTCTCTCGACGATCTGGCTGTTCGCCGGCGCTTCGACGGCTTCGCCGTATGTCGCGGGGAAAATCGACGATCTGACGGGCAGCTTCGTTCCCGCCCTGACTGGGCTTGGGCTCGCGCTTTTGCCGATCGCGTTCCTGGCCTTCGCGATGAATTCGGCGCGGCGGATTCGGACCGCGGCCTGAACGATCAGTTCGTCGACAGGCAGCGCGACAGGAAACGCGCGAAGGTTAAAAGCCCGTGCTCGTTCGCCTGAAGCTTGGAGGGCGTTATCATGCCGCTGCGGGCGCCCTTTTGCACCCGCTCGGTCACGCTCCTGTCTTCCCCGTTCAGCTTTGGGATTTCGTTGATGTAATAGAGATTGGGGTGGTTGGCGTCGGGTTTCGTTCCGCGGGGAATATTGAAGGCCCCGGCGACGCCCCAATCGATCAAGGTCTTGTCGACGCCGATGGGCTGCGCCCGCATCCAGGTGAACTGATCATAGGCGACGGTGAACAGATGATTGGGAAAGACGCCGCCGACATAGACGATGCGCTTGTCCGCGTCGCTTAGATCCGGGTTGGGCAGCGCGATCGACGGGTCGATCGGGTGCACCAGCTCCTCGCCGACAGTGAAGGAATGGAACGCGTGCATCGGCCCCTCGCTCACCATCTTCAGCGTACCCTGGGGAAAGAGCGGGCCGATCGACGCGGCGTGGGTCATTTCCAGATGGTAGGATTCGAGGAAATTCTCGGTCGCCACCTTCCAGTTGGCGTTCCAGACCTCGCTGCCGCGCGCCAAAACCTGCATCCGCTCCATATGATAGGGGCGGAAGAAGGGCTCGAGCGCCGCCAGGCTTTCGCTGACCGGCGGCGCATCCAGATCAACATTCACATAGATGAAGCCGTTCCAGATCTCGACCTGAACCTGCCGCAGGCTGCACGCCGCCTTGTCATAGTCGTCCGGCATTCGGGGAGCGCTGAGCAAGGCGCCGCTGAGATCGTAGACCCAGCCATGGTAGGGGCAGGCGAAGCGCTTGGCGTTTCCGGCGCCGGCGGCAACGGTCGCCAGGCGATGGGAGCAGACATTGACCATCGCGCCGAGATTTCCATCCTCGCCACGGGTGACCACGATCGGCACGATCCCGACATCGGCGGTCAGGTAATCGCCGGGATTGGGCAACTCGTCAAAGCGGCCGACGCAGGCCCATTGATGCTTGAAAATGCGCTCGTATTCGAGGTCCAGTAGAGCCTGGGAGGTGTAGACATCGGGAGAGATGCCGGAGAATTCGGCATCCTGCTGCGTGGCCATGGCGGCGACGCTGTCGAGGACGCCAAGCATGCTCTTTTCGGACCCACTGGACATTAGATTGCTCCTTCGGGCGATGGAATTCCCGCGAAATCACATGCGAAATTACCGGGTGCGTCAACGGTAAAATTTGCCGGAACTGGCGGGTTACGCCGGTGGGAGAAACAGATCATCCCCGTCCGCGACGACGCGGAAGGTTTCGATCTCCCGCGAGCAAGGCGGGTCGACCGCCATTCCCGTGCGGATATCGAACGAGCCGAAATGGAGCGGGCAGATAATCAGGTCGCCCTCGACCTCGCCTGAGGACAAACGAGCGTCGCCATGGGAGCAGCGGTCGTCGGTGGCGTAAAATTCGCCGCCGAGATTGTACACGGCGAGCGGTTTGCGGCCGGACGGCGCCACGCGCAGCACGCCGTTTTCCGGGACTTCGCTTTTCTTGCAGAGAAGGATCATGTGCTTATCATTATGGTTGTCGCTGCGTCGCTTCGCTCTTCGCAATGACTTTGGTTATCCGAATTAAATCGCCTTGTTCGATCATAAAGTCCACGGTATATCGCATGGTGATTTTGGATACGAACAGGAGCGGCCCGCATGACGACGAATTCGGTTCTGCCCGACATTCCTCTGACCCCGTTCATTCGCGACATTCTGGACCGGATCGACGCCTCGGCGGGTAGCGTCAAGGAGGCGATCAGCCTGCCGCCGGAATGCTATACCTCGACCGAATGGTACGAGTTCGAGCGGCGCGCCATTTTCGACCGGGAATGGCTGGCGCTGGGCCATCACAGCTTTATCCCCAATATCGGCGATTATTTCTCGATCACCATCAATGAAGAGCCGTTGCTGGTGGTGCGGGGCAAGGATGGCGAAATTCGCGTGCTCTCCGCGGTCTGCCGGCATCGCGGCCATCTGCTGGGCAATGGTTCCGGCAACGCCGATTCCTTCACCTGCCCGTTCCATGGTTGGACCTACGGCCTCGACGGCGCCTTGCTCTCGGCGCCGGAAATGAACGGCACCTTGCCGATGGAGGAGCTGCGGCGAACCCAGTGCCTGCCGTCGCTGCGCTCGGAAATCTGGAACGGCTTCATCTTCGTCAATTTCGACGGCGCCGCCGCGCCGCTTGGACCGCGGCTCAAGGTGCTGAGCGAGGAGGTGAAGAACCATCACATGGCCGATCTGGTCGCCCCGCCCACCGTGGATTGGAAGGGCAATCCGTGGAACTGGAAATTCATGCAGGAAAACGCGCTGGAGCCGTATCACACGCATTACCTGCACAGCGGACCGCATGATTTCGCCCCGTCGCGGCTGGCGTCGTTCTTCGAATGGGACGAGGCGGATGACGGCGCCATCTTCCACCCGACCGGATTCCTGCATGTCGATGGCGGATTCAACGTGTCGGCGCGCTGCCTGATGCCGGCCATCCCGACCCTGACGCTGGAAGAGCGGCAGCGCGTGATGTTCGCCGCCGTGATGCCGAACCTGTTCTTTGGCGCGCAGCCGGATTGCGTGTTCTTCTATCTGATCCTGCCGGAATCGCCCGGCAGCATCACGCTCAGGGTCGGGTTGCTGACCACGATCGACAATCTTTCGCTGCCGACGGCGCCGCTGCTGCTCAAGGGGACTGTCGACGGCATATCCGTCTATAACGACCAGGACGTGGTGGCGAACACGTTAACCCATCAGGGTCTGAAATCGCGGTTCGCGCCGCGCACCCGCTACGCGCCCAAGGAGAAGACCCTGGCGCAGATCAATACCTGGCTGGTCAAGCGGTATAAGGCCTATGCCGATAGTCTGGAGCCGTTGAAGCTGGCGGCCGAATAGCGATGGAAACGGCAGTCGCCGAACTGGCGCGAACGGTTGAAAGCCTTCGGCTGGAGGTGGAGCGCCTGCGCGCGAAGGATGACATTCGCGACCTGATCGTCAGCTATGCCCGGGCCTGCGACGTGGGCAACGACCCCGTTCGCCTTGCGCCCTTGTTCACCGAAGACGCCAGTTGGGAATGCAAGGGATTTGGCCGGTACGAGGGGCGGGAGATGGTGGCCAAGGCGCTGAAGGCCATCGCCGGCAGCCGCATCTGGTGGTCGCTGCACAACATGATTTCACCCAAAATCGACCTGGACCCGGACGGGCAGGGCGCGACCCTCTTCTGGTATCTTTGGGAGGCGGCGACATTGCCGAACGAGTATTCGGGCGTGGCGGAGCCTTACTGGATCGGCGGAACCTATGACGGGCGCGCCCGCAAGGTGGATGGCGAATGGCTGTTCTCCGCCATGGAGCTGAAACTCAGCATGGCGAGCCCGGCCGCGCGCGGCTGGGTCGAGAAGCGGTTCCCCGACGGCACGCGCTCTCAGCCTTATTTCACCTTGGTCGAGGCGGGAGAGCATTTTTGGTGCGCCTG
>CAJCJC010000105.1 GCA_903970575.1 Alphaproteobacteria bacterium | reverse complement strand
TGACGGCAAGGCCAAGCGCCAAGGCAAAGCAGAACAGCACCTTAACGAATCGCGGTCCCGGCTGGCCATCCCGCGCGCCGATGCGGTTCGCGGATTTACGCGCTTTCATTTTAATCTCCTGCTGCCCGTCGGGCTATTGTTTGGCGGGAGGGGCGTCTTCCGGCAGAATCTCACCCTCTTCAGGCTTCGTGCCCTGGATGCCCAGGCCATAGACCGTCCCATCGGCCAGCGTCACATTCACCAGATTGCCGGCATGCGAGCCGTCTTTCATCGGGTTCATCGTGATGCCGATCTTGTCGCCCGGCTTCAGCAAATCCCGGGTCCAGCCCGCGCGTTTCAGCGTGGCCGTCGGACCCGATTCAAACCCCCACTCCTCCGGAACGCCCTGGTCGTTTAGGATCACGACGTTGAGCCAGATATGCGGGTTGGTCCATTGCAATTCCTTGACGACCGCCTGCACCTTCACGGTCTTTTCACGATCGAACATCGCGAAGGAATGATGGGCGTTCGCCGCTTGGGGCGATAGCGCCATCGCCGTTGCGCAGAGAACGGCGAGAATTGGACCTTTCAAGAGCATCTCCTTGGCTCGATATCAGTTCTTAACAGAATCACGGGGCGGCGGCCCAAACATGCAGACGTCTTCCATAAGCTCGACCTCGGGATGCTTGGCGAAATCGATCGCGAACGAGACCGGGCGTGTGAAGGTTTTAGGATCCTCCATCGTCACCCGATCGACGAGGGTCTTGCCCCCATCCTTCAGTGAAAAGCGTTCGGTCACATGCAGTTGATCGGAATGCGGAATGCCAGTCTTGTCGATGACGGAATTCGGCTTCAGCGCGATCGTGTCGACGACAAGCGTATCGCCCTCCCATTTGCCGGTCGAGTCGCCACCGTACGCGGGATCGACGTCCGCCGGGTGGTCCACATTTAGATGGATGAGCCTGATCAGATGCATCTTCTCATGCAGGAACGTCACTTGCTCGGGAGTCTGCAATATCTGGAAAGGATAGCGCGCCAGCATCAACCTCGGCAGGCCAGGGGGCAGGCATTTGATTTGATCCACCGCGAACCCTTTACCGGAAGCGAGGTCGGCGCGATTCTTCTTGTATTCCTCTTCTCCCTCCGGCGTGAACGGCAGCTTGTCGTGATCCAGCTTCGCGACCTCGCTGCGATCCTTGACCCACCACATTCCCGAAATATCCGTCGCCTTCGCGGCCCCGGATGCGCCAATGAGAATCATCGCGAGCGCGACGGATATCGTCAGGCGGAGGAAAACAAGATTACCCATCACTCTCTCATCGCTTAAGCACACGCCTGTCCCATGGGGAAAATTCGGTCCGTTATCCGCTCATGGAAAGCCATGACGGTCGTGGGCCTGTGGCGGCGACCGGGTAACAACCGCATTGAATTCTGTTTCACCGACCATCGATCCCAAGCCCCGGCATGTCAAGAAAATTTCTACTGGCCGGAACCATGTTCCATAAATGGCCCATCCTTGGAGAGACATGGACGCGGCTTCGCGCCCGCCGCGGTCTCATAAGCCGCCGCAAGGCGAAACAGGGTCGCTTCGCCGAATTGACGGCCGATGAGTTGCGCGCCCATAGGGAACCCGGCCTTCGATAAGCCGATCGGGAAGGCGAGGGCCGGGTTGCCGGTCACATTCGCCAGAATGGTCTGAATCGGCATTGGCGGACCGCCTTCCGCCGTATAGGCGTCGAATCGGGGCGGCGGCGTCAGGACGGTCGCCGTCAGTATAGCGTGGCGCGTCGCCAGGATTCCGGCGTTCAGGTCCCGCTCCAGTTCACGCCGCGATTGGCGCGCCCTGGAATAGTCGTCAGCAGCCAGGAAAGCGCCAGGCGCGATGCGCCGATAGGTATAGGGCGCATAATCGTCGGGCCTGCGTCTCATGTCGCGCTCGTGCAGCGCGAAGGATTCGGCCATCATTATGACCCGGCCGCAGGCGTTGATCAGATCGTGGTCCGGCAGGCCGACCTCATCGATATCGGCGCCCAACCGGGCGAATTCTTGCGCCGCCGAGTCGATGGCGGCGATGATTTCGGGCGATGCGTGCGGGGCATCGGCATAGAGCCGCCTCGGCAGGGCCAGACGCAGACCGGAAAGATCGCCGCCCCATTTCGGCTCGGCTTCCTTTCCCCCTATCGTGTCGACGCCGGCGATCGCGCCGAGCGTCAGCGCGGCGTCCTCGATCGTCCAGGTGAGTGGCCCACAATGGTCGAGTGTCTCGGAAAGGGGAAAAACGCCCCGGCACGAGACCAAACCGCGCGTCGGCTTCAGCCCGACAGCGCCGCAATAGGTCGCGGGCCAGCGTATCGACCCGCCCGTATCGGTTCCCATCGCCATCCGAACGAAGCCGGCCGCGACCGCGACACCGCTCCCGGACGACGATCCGCCGGGAATGTGATCGCGGTTCCAAGGGTTCCGCGCGGGCGGAAACGGCAGGTCGAAGCTGGGCCAACTGGTCGCGAATTCGTGCATCGCGAGCTTGCCAAGCAATACGCCGCCGCCCGCCCTCAATCGCGCCTCGACGTCGGAGTCCGTGGTCGGAACGTTCTCTAGGAGAAGCTTCGAATGGCACGTCGTCGGTAAGCCCGCGACATCGTAATTGTCCTTGAGGGCATAAGGAACGCCATGGAAAGGGCCCATGTCCCGGCCCGCCGCAAGGGCGCGATCGGCGCTTTCGGCAAGGCCGAGGGCCCGGTCGCGAGTCAGCAGGACAAAAGCGTTCAGGTCGGGATCGAGCGCGGCGATCCGATCGAGCGCGTATTCGGTCAACGCCACCGAACTGAGCTGGCCGGACCGCAAAAGCCGTCCGGCCTCCGCGATCGACAATTCATGCAATGCCCCGCCGGGGGTGATCATACGCTATCGCCGCGCGCGATAGCCGCGTCCCGCAACAATTCGGTCATGCGCCGAAGATCGGCCAGCTCCTTGAGCATGGCGGGGCGTAGATCGGGAGGAATGGTCAGTCCGCGGGACTTTGCCTGGATATCGAGCTCGTCAGCAGCCGACATCGGCTGGGGTGAACACGGCTTTGGCGGCGGCGCGTTCGTCAGCTGCGGCCCCCGCCGACCCGGGCCAGCCGTTCTCCAAGGCCATGCGCCGCCTCGGTCAGCCAGCTTACCAGCGCCATGCGGCGTTCGCCCTGCATTCTGTCGGTCGTGGCGGCGATGGTAAGCGCCGCGATGGGCGCGCCCAAGGGGTCGCGCACCGGAACGCCAATCGCGAACATGCCCGAAACGATGCGGCCTTCATTAAAAGCGTAGCCATCGGCGCGACTGCGGGCGACCATCTCGCGAAGCTGTTCGACCCCATAACCAGGGTATTCCGCCAACTTCGCGGCGTTTTGCTCGATCACGCGCTCGATTTCGTCATCGCTCAATGCAGCCAGCAACGCCAGGCTGCCCGCGCCGACGCCGAGAGGCCGGCGGTCGCCGACGTTCAACGTCAACACCTTGATCGGAAAAGTCCCGACAAGGCGATCGATGCAAATCGCGTCATTTCCCGCCCGAACCGACAAATAGATCGTGTCTTCCGTCAGCTTTTCCAACGCCTCCATGGTGTCGCGACCGACATTCACCAAACCATACCGGTTGGCGGCGGCGGATCCGATGACGCACATGGCGTAGCCCAGGTAAAGAAGGCCGGTCTTGCTGTCGGCCTCGACAAGTCCTTCCGAGGTCAGGGTCCCAATCAGCCGGTGCACCGTGGATTTGCTGAGCCCCGTCGCCAGCGCCACATCCGTCAGCCGAGCGCCCGTGCGGGCGCGATCGGCCAGCGCCCTTAGAATAGTGCTGACGCGCTCAATGCCTTGTCCTGCCGAAGATTGCGTGGGCGCCATACCCTAACCTTTTCGCGGTCGCGACGCCCGCCTTAGCCTGGAATCGATAAACGCGGACTCCTTAATATCAATAGGCGGAGATCAACAACGAAAACAAGGCGTCGGATTTTCGTTTTTCCGTCGTCGACGCGGCGCGTCTTCGCGCATGAAGGTTCGAAAGCATTGTCAGGCGATCCGATCGCCCTTTTTGATTTTGACCGTCCGGCTGTCGACGGCGGGCAGCATGCCGGCGGGGTCGCGCGTAACCACGACGTCGATGACGGTCGGACCGGAACGCTCCCGGATCGCATTCTTGATCGTGGCGTTAAGGTCTTCCGGATCCTCGATGCGCACCCCGCGACACCCCATCGCCTCGGCGATCTTGGCGTAATTCATATCGGTCAGGTCGCTCGATTGATAATGCCCCTCATACATCGCGTGCTGAAGCGCTTTTATATAGCCGGAAGCCGCGTTGTTGATGACGACGACGATCGGATCGCAGCCGACGCGGCGCGCTGTTTCAAGGTCGCCCAGAGTCATGTTGAAGCCGCCGTCGCCGGTCACCGCGACGACGACCTTGTCGGGCGCCCCCAACGAAGCGCCGATCGCGCCCGGAAGCCCATAGCCGATCGAGGCTAGCCCACGGTCGGTCACATAGCCTCGGCCGGCGGTCTTGGTATCGTAAATCAGGCCGGTCCAATGCGCGGCGAAGCCGGCGTCAGCGACAAGAACGCCATCTTCCGGCATGATCTCGTTCAATTCGTGCACGAGCCGCGCGACATTGATCGGCCTGTCGCGGGATGTAAGCCGGGCGTCCGCCCCGCGCCGCCATTCCGAAAGGCGCGGCGCGATTTCGGCGACGTAATCCATGCGACCGGCGAAGAGAGTCTGAGTCCGCCCATGCAGCGCGTCCAGCAGATCGTTTAGGGTTTCCCGCGCGTCACCCCATAGGCAGAGATCGGGGGCGGCGGTGCGCCCGAATTCCTCGGCCATGATGTCGACATGAATGATTCGCGCGCCATGGCTG
>CAJCJC010000104.1 GCA_903970575.1 Alphaproteobacteria bacterium | reverse complement strand
GCTGTTCGCGCGACAGGGTAAGACCGGTAACGTCCACCCCCGCGGTTTCCGCGAGCGTCAGCGCCAGCCCGCCCCAGCCCGATCCGATGTCGAGAACCCGCATTCCGGGCTTAAGCAACAATTTCCCCGCGATATGTCGCTTCTTGGCTTTTTGCGCGGCCTCGAGCGACATGTCCGGCTCGGTGAAATACGCGCAGGAATATTGCTCGTCTTCATCCAGAAAAAGTTCGTACAGCCGCCGCGACAGGTCGTAGTGATGCGCTACGTTCCGCTCGGATCTGGCCGCCGGATTATATTGATGGATACGGCGAATGAGCGGACGAAACGGCTTTGCGAGTCGCGCTTGCGGAATGCGCGGTCCATCGGACATGTTGTCGAAGATAAGGGCGATGACATCGCGGATTGAGCCGTTCTCCACGGTCATGCCGCCATCCATATAGGCTTCGCCGAAGGTAAGTTCCGGATTCCAGGACAGCCGTCGCATCGTCGCCCGGTCCTTGATCCTTATCGTCAACGCCGGTCCGTTTCCAGGCTGTCCCAGGTGGGTGGTCCGTCCATCGGGCTCTATCAGATGCATCCGGCCACGCCGAATGGCGGTCTTAAGGTACCATTTGAACATTATAGGCGCTTCTTTCGCGAGCGGTTCCCAACGCCCTAAAACACGATCATCGGATTCGTGTTAAGTCAAATACTCTTGTTAATTCAACTGATAATTCAGGGGTTAGGACGAAGGAAGATGTCATCCTGGAATATCGCGCCGACGCCTTCCGTTTCTCGAAAATACCCATCCACCATGTCTTCATCCACGAGGTCGAGCGAGGCCGGACGCCAGAACGGCTTTTTGTCCTTGTCGACCAGTTGCGCTCGAACGCCCTCGTAGAAATCATGTCCCTCCAGCATCGATCGGGCCAGCGCGTACTCCATGCGCAGGCACGCATCGAAATCGAGGTCCCGCCCGCGCCGCATCTCCCGCAGGGTCACTTTAAGGCTTGTCGGCGACATGGCCGACAATATCGCGCGCGTTTCGGCGGCGAAATCGCCGGGTTCGGCGCGCAGCGCATCCATGATGGTCTCCACCGCATCGAACTTGAAACAACGGTCGATCGTGGCGCGATGGTGGATCAGCGCCGCCGTCTCGCCGTTAATCGCATGTCGATCGATGATCGCCGAGACAGTTTCGCCGGGGTTCTGGGTCGTGGCGTCGAGGCCGTCGATCAGCGCCTGAATCAGATTGGGCAGCGCCATGCCAGGCGCGATGGCCGTCGCGATCCCCAGCGCCTTGAGGTCCGCCGGGCCAAGCCTGGCGCCCGTCAACGCCAGATAGGTCCCGAACTCGCCAGGGAGGCGGGGCAGCGCATAGGACGTCCCCACATCGGGAAAAAGACCGATCGCGGTTTCCGGCATCGCCCACAGGCTGGTCTCGGTCGCGACCCTGTGCGAGCCGTGAATCGACAGGCCCACGCCGCCGCCCATCGTAATCCCGTCCATCAGCGCGACGAAAGGTTTGGGGAAGGTCTTGATCCGGCGGTTCATCCGGTATTCGTCACGAAAGAAATCGTTGGTCGGATCGACCTTGCTCTCACCGCGCCGACGCGCCAGCCCATGCTCGCGCACCATGCGCACATCCCCGCCCGCGCAGAAGGCCCGGCCGCTCGAACTCCGGATCACGACGGCGGCGACCGTGTCGTCCTTGGCCCACGTAACAAGCGCGTCGTCGATCGCCAGACACATGGCGTTATCGAGCGCGTTGAGCGCCTTGGGCCGGTCGAGCGTAATGACGCCCAAGGCGCCCTCGACCGAAAGCTTAACGGTATCGATCGCGGGCATTGTCATCTCATGCGTCATGGTTAGGATCGGTCAAGCTTGGGCCGCAGCATTCGCACGAGTTGTCGGCCGATATCCGATGGCGTGAGGCCACCCGGGCGATACCAGAATTTCGTCCCATTCAGCGCCGATAGCAGATGCAGCCGGAATATCCTTGCATCGATCCCGGATGCAAGACCAAGCTCGCCGATCAATTCCGTGAAGATTGTTTCATAGGCGTCGCGCTCGGCGGTCAGCGCGTCGCGCAGCGCGCCGGTCGTTACCGGAAAAATGGGCGTCACCACGCCGACGAACGCGTTGTCGCCGTTCAACGCCTCTGAGTGGGCCGCCGCCGCCGCCTCCAGGCGATCCCACGGCGCGTCTATTCCGATCGTCGCCGCGCGGACGGCGTCCGTCATCAGATCCACCGCCGCGCCATGGACGGCGACGAAAAGCGCGTCCTTCGACTCGAAATGGTAATAGATCGAGCCCACCAGAAAACCGACATCGGCCGCTATGTCACGCATGCTCGTGGCGTGAAATCCGCGCGCGCTGAAATGCCTTGCCGCCGCCTCCAATATCTGCCGCCGGCGATTTCGGGCCTTGGTGTCGTCGGCCGGCGGCGGTCTGGCTTCGGTGTCGGCGAGCGGAGCCTTCATTGAAATCCTTACAGGCTGATGGAGCATCGTTACGAAGGCGGCGTCCGCGGGCGCCCTTGTCCGCGTCTCGGGTAATGAATATAAATTGACGAACGTTTGTTCAATATCTTTGCCTCCGCGAATAATGGTTCAACACCCATGATCGATTACGCCGCCCCTCTGGATGATATCGGTTTCGCCATGACCAAACTGGCGGGATTCGACGATGTCGCGGCGCTGCCCGGCGCGGAGGATGTCAGCCTCGATCTCGTTTCATCGATCTTTGACGAGGCAGCGCGCTTCGCCGGCGGCGTGCTCAGCCCGCTTAATCGCGTGGGCGACGTGCAAGGGTCCCACCTGGAAAACGGCGTAGTTCGCACGCCGGAAGGCTGGGCCGAGGCCTATCGCGGTTTCGTCGATGGGGGCTGGAACGCCGTGCCGTTCGACCCCGATTTCGGCGGCCAGGGCCTGCCCTGGCTGGTGTCGACGGCGCTCCAGGAAATGTGGACCTCCGCCAATATGGCGTTCTCGCTCTGCCCGATGCTGACCCAGGGGGCCGTCGAGGCGATATCCCATCATGGTTCGGAAGCGCAAAAGGCGCTGTTCCTGCCCAAGCTGATTTCCGGCGAATGGACCGGAACGATGAACCTCACCGAGCCGCAGGCCGGATCGGATGTCGGCGCGGTGCGCACCAAGGCGGTCAAGTCGGGCGACCATTATCTGATCACCGGGCAGAAAATTTATATCACCTATGGCGATCACGAGATGACGAAGAATATCGTCCATCTCGTCCTCGCCCGGACGCCGGACGCGCCGCCGGGGGTCAAGGGCATCTCGCTGTTCATCGTGCCGAAATATCTTCTGGGGCCGGACGGCGAGATCGAAGGCCGCAACGATCTGCGCTGCGCCTCGCTCGAGCACAAGCTGGGCATCCACGCCAGCCCCACGGCGGTGATGGCCTATGGCGATAACGGCGGCGCCATCGGCTACCTGGTCGGGGAGGAGAACAAGGGCCTCCAGTACATGTTCACGATGATGAACAACGCCCGCCTCGCGGTCGGTTT
>CAJCJC010000103.1 GCA_903970575.1 Alphaproteobacteria bacterium | reverse complement strand
CATAGCGTCTCCTTTCATGCGGTGTAGCCTTTCGGGCGCCGATAATTCGCACCCGCCGGTCGTCTTCGGGATCCGGGTAGGTGTGAACGACGAGGATAATGACAACCGGTCCCACCGTGCCGATCGCGTGCCATCTTTGCTCGCCATCCTCGAATCGATCCGGGACGATGATATACAATGGATCGTCCCACACTGCCTTCGCTGTAGTGAACGAGACGCCGTGCTTGATGCGATTCCTCCGCGCCTTTTCAGGGTCCCAGTCAAACTGCTTCTCTTCCACCATTGATGAAATTGTATGTACAGAATAATCAATTATCAAGGCGTCTGCTAAAGACCGCTTTGCAGGTCGCTTGACCCACGAACGGTAATCGCCAACCCTTAAGTCTGTAAGCGGTCAGCCGCATAAAAGGGGAAGGAAAGCCGCCAATGGCGAACTGGGCGCACCGCTACGGCGAGATCAATGGCATCCGCATGCATTGGGTGGAAGAGGGGGAGGGCCCGCTCGTCATCCTGTGCCACGGTTTTCCGCATCTATGGTTCAGTTGGCGGCATCAGATACCCGTGATCGCCGCCGCCGGCTGGCGCGTCGTCGCGCCCGATATGCGCGGCATGGGCCAAACCGAGGCGCCCGCCGACCCAAGCCAGTATGATTGCGCGCATACGGTCGGCGATCTGATCGGGTTGATGGACCATCTGGGCGAGCGGCAGGCCGTGTTCATCGGGCTCGATTTCGGCGTGTTCGCCGCCTATGACCTCGCCTTTCGCCACTCCGAGAGGGTCAGGGCGCTGATCGGCCTCGAAAACCCGGTCGCGCCGCATAATCCGGACATCTCGCCTTTGGCTGAGGCGCGGGCGATGGCGAAAAACCATTTCCTCCACATCGCCTATTTCGAACCCTTCGGTCCCGCCGACGCGGATTTGGACGCGCATCCGCGCGAATTTCTGACCAAGGTGTTCTACGCCCTGTCGGGCGATTACCATTACCTGGACGTCTGGAAGCACCCGCCGGGCGCGACCTATCTCCAGGCGCTGCCCGAGGCGCCGCCTTTGCCCTGGTCCTGGCTGGGCGAAATCGAACTCGAATTCTACGTTTCGGAATACAGCCGCTCCGGCTTTACCGGCGGCCTCAACTGGTATCGGGCGATGGATTTGCGCTGGTCCGAGCGCAAGCCATTCGAGGGTGTGCGCAACCCAGCCCCCTTCTTCTTCATCGGCAGCGAGCGCGACGTCGATCTGGAGGGATTCCACGGCCACGACCCGCTGGCGCGACTGGAGCATCAATACAGCGACATCCGCGCCGTCGAGATGATCAAGGAAGCCGGCCACATGGTTCAGATGGAGCGGGCGGAAGAGGTCAACGCCATAATCCTGCGGTTTTTGGCGACCCTGACCCGGTAAACCGAGTACGAAATGCTTGCAGGAATGTCATTTAATGACTAGTTATCTAACTAGTTTTTTCGACTATACATGCTGAGGACGCGTAATGTCGATTTGGCCTGTACAGGACGCCAAGGCGCGCTTCAGCGAACTTCTCGACACATGCCTGACCGAGGGACCGCAGATCGTTACGAAGCGCGGAGTCGAGGCGGCTGTGCTGGTGCCGGTCCAAGAATGGCGGCGCATCCAGCATTCGACGCAGCCCACGCTTAAGGAACTCCTGCTTGGCGGCGGTCCTAGGTTTGATCTGGAGTTACCTCCTCGAAACCGACTCACGCGCCGTGCGCCGACGCCGCTCGATTAAGCGTGCGGAATGTATCTGCTCGATACGAACGTCATTTCTGAATTACGGCGACCCCGGCCGCATGGCGCTGTGCTCGCATGGATTGGAAATATCCGTGACAACGACCTGCATATCTCTGCTGTTTCGCTTGGAGAGCTGCAATCGGGAATCGAGCTGACGCGGGAGCGCGATAGCGCCAAAGCGTCCGAAATCGAGGCGTGGGTGAACGCAGTCGCCCTGACTTACAATATTCTACCGGCCGATGGACCTGTCTTTCGGCGCTGGGCGCGCTTGGTGCATCGGCGGTCTGATGATCTCATCGGTGACGCGCTGATCGCCGCGACCGCTGAAATTCATAATCTGATTGTCGTGACAAGAAACGTGCGGGATTTCGAGCCGTTCGGCGTCAGAACGCTCAACCCCTTTCTAAATTCAGCCGTCTTGTCTTGATCGATCCAGCGCGCCGTCCCGTGCTTCACGGCCGCATTGCCCTCTCATCGCAGGCTTATTTCCTCAGCAGCGAATCGATCTTCCGCACGAACGCGTCGAGCGGCGCGGCCCCGTCGAATCGGTCATCCACATCGCCGTTGAAGATGAAGGTCGGGGTCACGTCCACCGCGATGCGCTTTTCCCCATCCAGCCGTTCTTGCAGGATGGCGTTTTGCAACGCCTGGTCGCCAAGGCAGGAATCGATCCGCCCGTCGCTCATGCCCGCGAACTTCGCCTGCTGTTTCAGCGCCGCCAGCGACGCCGGCTCCGTGCTTAGCACCCAGCCATTCTGCATCCGGAACAGCGTGGCGACCATCGTTTGGTAACGGTCCGGATCGGCGCAGCGGGTCAGCATGGCCGCGTCGGCGGCGATCATGCTCAACGGAAAATCATGAAGGATGATCCGCACCTTGCCCGTGTCGATGTATTTGGTCTTAAGCGCCGGCAGCGTCTCGTTCTCGAACGCGGCGCAATGCGGGCAGTCGAGCGAGAAATACTCGTCGATCGTAACAGGGGCTTTCGGGCTGCCCAGCGACCGTTCGCTCATCTGGGGCAGGTCATCGGCCCAGCCGGCGCGCGGGCTCGCCAGCAACAGCAGCGCCACAAAGACGAGGGGGGCCTTGGCCATCATTTCCGGCTCGCTTGCACCGCGCGCCCCAGGACTTCAAGCGCGTCCCTCAGTTCGCCATCGGGGACAATCGCTGTCAGCGCGATCAGGTCGCTTTCCTCGACCGGGCTCAACGGACGCAGATTGGCCATCGGCGTCGGCCGGGTCGGCGGTCGTTGGACCAGCTTTATGCGCGCCACGGCGCGATAGCCGAACACCGCGTTCACGCGCTCGATAAGCTGGGGCAGGCTGTGCTGCGCCTCGATCGCCCGCGCCGGTACGATATCGATGGTCAGCGTGGCGTCCGTCCGTTGGCCCTTGGGAAACGCCAGCTTGACCGGCGCGGTCGCCTCGCCCAGATCGGCGCCGACGATCAGCCGCCAATCGGTCACCAGCTTGCCGTAGCCAAGCCCCTTCTTGCCCAGCGCCTTTCCGGCGATTTCAGGCATCATGCGCGACATATGACGAGGTCCACTCATCGCGCCATGCTATACGGAATCGATGCCGAAACACACCAGCGACCAATCTCTTCCAAGTCTCGCCGCGCAACTGCTCGCCTGGTATGACCGCAGCCGCCGGGTCCTGCCCTGGCGCGCGACGGCCGGCCAACTGACCGAGCCGTACCG
>CAJCJC010000102.1 GCA_903970575.1 Alphaproteobacteria bacterium | reverse complement strand
AGCAGATGTTCAACCAGATTCAGGCCGGCGAACGCAAGGAACTGCCGCTGGTGATCAAGGGCGACGTTCACGGCTCGATCGAGGCCATCGCCAGTTCGCTGGGCAAACTCGGCCAGGAGCAGAACGAGGTCGGTCTGCGCGTTCTGCATTCGGGCGTCGGCGCGATCAATGAATCGGACATCACGCTCGCCAAGGCGTCCGGCGGGTTCGTCGCCGGGTTCAACGTTCGCGCCAACGCGCAGGCGCGGGAGCTCGCGAAACGCGACGGCGTCGAAATTCGCTATTACTCGATCATCTACAATATTCTGGATGACGTTAAGGCGATGCTGTCGGGCCTGCTGTCGCCGACGGTGCGCGAAAACTTCCTGGGTAACGCCGAGATTCGCCAGATCTTTGTCGTCACCAAGGCCGGTAAGGTCGCGGGTTGCATGGTGACCGAAGGCGTGGTGCGCCGTGGCGCCAAGGTGCGGCTGCTGCGCGACAATGTCGTCATCCACGAAGGGACGCTCAAGACGCTCCGCCGCTTCAAGGAAGAGGTCCGCGAGGTGCGCGAAGGCTTCGAGTGCGGCATGGCGTTCGAGAATTACGACAATATCGAAGTCGGCGACGTGATCGAGGCGTTCGACGTGGAAGAAGTCGCCCGCGCGATCGCCTGATCGAGAGACCGGCTCGTTAAGGATTGCTGCGTGTCATCGCGAAAAAAAGAGAACGGGCGGCGGGGAGCCGCGGCGGCCGGGCCCACCCAAAGGCAGTTGCGGGTGGGCGAGGAGTTGCGCCATGCGCTGGTCGAAATCCTGCGCGACAACCATGCCCGCGATCCGGACCTTCAGCGCGTCAACGTGACGGTGACGGAGGTTAGGGTCAGCCCCGACCTCGCCAACGCCACGGCCTTCGTGATGCCGCTGGGCGGTGAGCAGGGCGCTGAAACCGTCGCGGCGCTGAACCGGGCCGCGCCATTTTTCCGGACGCAAATCGCCCACGCCGTCCAGTTGCGCCATGCGCCCCGTATTTCCTTCCTGTTGGACGCATCCTTCAACTACGCCGCGCGGATCGAGGGTCTGCTGCGCGCCCCCGAAATCCAACGCGATCTCGCGCCCGATTCCGACCCGTAAGCCCGCGATGAGGCGGCGCAAAGGCCTGCCGATCGACGGCTGGATCAATCTCGATAAACCCGTGGGTCCAACCTCCACCCAGGCGATCGGGCGAGTGCGACGGCTGACCGGCGCGGCCCGGATCGGCCATGCCGGCACGCTCGACCCGCTGGCCTCGGGCGTGCTGCCGATCGCGCTCGGCGAGGCCACCAAGACCGTGCCCTATATCATGGACGCGCGGAAGATTTATCGATTCACGGTGCGCTGGGGCGAGGCCACGACGACCGACGATGTCGAGGGCGAGGCGATGGCGTGGAGCGAAATAAGGCCAACCGCCGCCGAGATCGCGGCGATGTTGCCGCGATTCCTGGGCCGGATCAGCCAGACGCCGCCACGCTTCTCGGCGATCAAGATCGACGGCAAGCGCGCCTATGACATGGCCCGCGCCGGCGAGACGGTCGAGATGGTCCCACGCTGGATCGACATTCACGGATTCGACCTCGTAGCCATGGAGGACTCCCATCACGCGGTGTTCCAGGTTGAAACCGGCAAGGGCGCCTATGTCCGCGCGCTTGCGCGCGACCTTGCGGTGGCGCTCGGCACGGTGGGGCATCTTTCGGCATTGCGGCGGCTCGCGGTCGGTCGGTTTCGCGCGGAGGACGCGATAGCACTGGACTTTACAGCGCCACCGAGCGATATAGACGGATTAATCGAGCATCTTCTGCCGATCGAGACCGCGCTGGACGACATCCCGGCCCTGGCCCTGACGGCGGATGAAGCGCGGCGGCTGAGAAGCGGACAATCCGTCGGTCTCTTTACGCACCCTCATCGCAACTGGTTGGCTGAACTCATGGCCGAAGGGCGCGATGGCGGCATCGTTCTTGCGAAATCGCAGGAACGCGCCGTCGCGATGGTGCGGATCGACAAAGCGGAAGCTCATCCGGTGCGCGTTTTTAACACCGAAACCTGAAGGAGCCACGATGTCGATTACTATTGAACGCAAGGCCATACTCGTCACCGAGTACGGCAAGGCGCCGGGCGATACTGGCTCGGCCGAAGTGCAGATCGCGATTCTCTCCGAACGCATCCGCAACCTGACCGAACATCTGCAAACGCATAAGAAAGACGTTCACAGCCGCCGCGGGTTGCTGGTGATGGTCGGTCAGCGTCGGCGTTTGCTCGATTACCTGAAGAACAAGCATCGGCCGCGATATGACGAGATCATTCAGCGTCTTGGCCTGCGCCGCTAAGCGGCGACGGCGGATATCCGGCGGATCGCGAGCATCGTTCGCGCCCTAACCCTCGAGGAATGGTTCCAAGAGGACTGGGGCGCGAGCCAATTGGCGTAAAGAGTCGAGAAGACCAGTTCGACGCGGGCGTTCACCGGCAATGGGGCCGGCCAGAATGCTCGACCCGGTCACCGCAATAGGGCGGGCTGGGTGACGGCTTGAAAGGATAACTATGTTTAACATCTACCGAAAAGAAATGATTTGGGGAGGCCGGCCCCTTGTGCTCGAAACCGGCAAAATCGCGCGGCAAGCCGACGCCGCGGTCCTTGTGACCTATGGCGAAACGACCGTTCTGTGCACCGTGGTGGGCGAGAAATCGCCGAAGGTGGGCATCGATTTCTTCCCGCTGACCGTCCATTACCAGGAAAAGGCTTTCGCCGCCGGCAAGATTCCGGGCGGCTTTTTCAAGCGCGAAGGCCGTCCCGCAGAAAAGGAAGTCCTGATTTCGCGTCTGATCGACCGGCCGATCCGGCCGCTCTTCGCGCCGGGCTTTCGTAACGAGACTCAGGTCATCTGCACGGTTCTGTCGCACGATCTGGAAAACGATTCGGACATCCCGTCGCTGATTGGCGCCTCCGCGGCTTTGACCCTGTCTGGCATTCCGTTCCTGGGCCCGATCGGCGCGGCGCGCGTCGGTTATGACGGCGCCAACTATATCCTGAATCCGACGATGGATCGGGCCGAGACGACGCAGCTCGACCTCGTCGTGGCGGGCACGGTCGAAGGCGTGCTGATGGTCGAATCCGAAGCGCATGAGCTTTCGGAAGAGATTATGCTGGGCGCGGTCACGTTCGGCCAAAAGGAATTCTCGCAGGTTATCAACCTGATCATCGACCTGGCGGAACTCTGCGCGAAGGACCCGTGGGAGCTTCCGGTCGAGGCGCCCGCGCATGCCGCGCTGAAGGAGAAGATCACGGGTCTGGTGGGCGCCGATATCGCCGCCGCCTATCTGGAGCGGGTCAAGCAGGGTCGCCACGAGAAACTGTCGGCGGCCAAGAAAAAGATGACGGAAAGCCTGACCGCCGAGGCCGATGCCGGCCACGACCTTCAGGACGCCGGCAAGATTTTCAAGGAGCTGGAATCCGACATCGTGCGCGGCCAGATCCTGGACACCGGCGTGCGCATCGACGGCCGCGACACCAAGACCGTGCGCCCGATCGTCAGCGAGGTCGGCATCCTGCCGCGCGCCCATGGCTCGGCCCTGTTCACCCGTGGCGAAACCCAGGCGCTGGTCGTGACCACGCTCGGCACCGGGCAGGACGAGCAGATCATCGACGCTCTGGCGGGCGAATACCGCGAGCATTTCACGCTGCATTATAACTTCCCGTCCTACTCCGTGGGCGAGACCGGCCGCATGGGCTCGCCGGGCCGCCGCGAAATCGGCCATGGCAAGCTCGCCTGGCGCGCCCTGCACCCCGTGCTGCCGAAGAAGGAAGATTTCCCCTACACGATCCGTATCGTGTCGGAGATCACGGAATCCAACGGTTCCTCCTCCATGGCGACGGTGTGCGGCTCCTCCCTGTCGCTGATGGACGCGGGCGCTCCCCTGCCCCGTCCGGTGGCCGGAATCGCCATGGGACTGATCAAGGAAGGCGAGCGTTTCGCCGTTCTGTCGGACATTCTGGGCGACGAGGATCATCTGGGCGACATGGACTTCAAGGTCGCAGGCACCGAAAAGGGCATCACGGCCTTGCAGATGGATATCAAGATCACCTCGATTACCGAGGAGATCATGCGGATCGCGCTCGATCAGGCCAAGGACGGACGCATCCACATCCTGGGTGAAATGTCCAAGGCGCTGACCACGGCCCGCCAGGGCGTGAGCGAGAACGCGCCGCGCATCACCGTGATCCAGGTGCCCAAGGACAAGATTCGCGAAATCATCGGCACCGGCGGCAAGGTGATCCGCGAGATCACCGAGACGACCGGCGCCAAGATCGATATTTCGGATGACGGCACCGTCAAGGTGGCCGCGACCGACAGCGCGGCGGCCGAGCGCGCCATCGCCTGGATCAGGGGCATCGTGGCCGAACCGGAAATGAACGTCGTCTATACCGGCAAGGTTGTGAAAGTGGTCGATTTCGGCGCTTTCGTGAACTTCCTCGGCTCGCGCGACGGTCTGGTCCACATCTCGGAGCTGGCGCCGCAGCGGGTGAACCGGACGACGGATGTCGTCAACATGGGCGACGAGGTCAAGGTCAAGGTCATCGGGTTCGACGATCGCGGCAAGATCAAGCTGTCGATGAAATCGGTCAATCAGGAAACCGGCGAGGATTTGGCCCAAAAGGCGAGCTGAAGTCGCGGATCGACAGCGGACCGACGGATCAGGGGGCTGGGAGGGCGCCGCGCGCAGCGGCGGCAATCTCCCAGTCTCCCCTCACGATCGGGACCGGAGCACCTATATAGAAGCATGTTAAGAAAATTGACCGGCGCCGGCGGGCGGCGGGGCGGAGGGCGGAAGTGCGGTCGCTGAATCCGATCAGAATGTCGGGTCTTGAAGTTTTGCCGATTGTCGAGGGCGGAAAGGGCATCGCCGTCTCCAATGGCGAAAGCTCCGGCGCTTGGGCCGCGGCCGGCGGCGTCGGAACGTTTTCCGGCGTCAACCCGGACAGCTATGATTCGCACGGCAATTTCATTCCCCAGCATTACTATGGCCGGACCCGGCGCGAGCGCCATGAGGAGCTGATCGCCTATGCGATCCGCGGCGGCATCGCCCAGACCCAGGTGGCGCATGAACGCGCCAACGGCCAGGGGCGCATTCATATGAATGTGTTGTGGGAGATGGCGGCGGCCGAACGGATATTGAGCGGCGTGCTGGAAGGTACGAAAGGCATGATCCATGGCGTGACATGCGGCGCCGGCATGCCCTATCGCCTGGCCGAGCTGTGCGCCGAATTCGGCGTCTATTATTACCCGATCGTCTCGTCCGGCCGCGCCTTCAATGCGTTGTGGCGGCGCGCCTATAATCGGTTCCCGGAA
Source organism: Alphaproteobacteria bacterium (assembly GCA_903970575.1). Taxonomy (GTDB): domain Bacteria; phylum Pseudomonadota; class Alphaproteobacteria; order BOG-932; family Roseiterribacteraceae; genus BOG-932. Next base: position 1,326 of record CAJCJC010000102.1, on the reverse strand, counting down.
TGGCTGGGGGCCGTGGTCTATGAAGACCCCTGGCTGGCGGGGGGCCATAACGGCCTGTCGAATAGCGAGGATCCGGCGAAGCCGGAGGACCCGCTGCCGCGCGTCCTGGCGCTGCGCGAAGTCATGCGCGGGTTTGGCCTGGGCGAGGTGCCGATCATCATGGCCGGCGGCGTCTGGTATTTGCGCGAATGGGAGGATTGGATCGACAACCCCGATCTTGGACCCATCGCGTTCCAGTTCGGCACGCGGCCCTTGCTGACGCAGGAAAGCCCCATCTCGGACGCCTGGCGCGATCGGCTGCGGACGCTCCGACCCGGCGACGTTTATCTGAACAAGTTCAGCCCGACCGGATTTTATTCCTCGGCCGTGGTCAACCCCTTCCTGCGCGAGTTGCAGGAACGGTCGGAACGGCAGGTGGCGTTTTCGGTCGAATCCGTGGGCGACCATACGGTCGAGTTTCCGATCGGGCGGCGGGGACGCATCATCTATCTGACCGATCACGATCGCCGTCGCGCCGAGGCATGGATCGCCCAGGGCTTTACCCAGGCCATGAAGACGCCGGACAATACGGTGATCTTCGTGACGCCGGAATCGGCCAATGAAATCCTGACCGACCAGATCAACTGCATGGGCTGCCTGTCGGCCTGCCAGTTTTCCAACTGGGCGCAGAACGAAGCCGGGACCACCGGCAAGAAGGCCGACCCGCGGTCCTATTGCATCCAGAAGACGCTGCAAAACATCAGCCACTCGGAGGACGTGCAGCATCAATTGATGTTCGCCGGCCATAACGCCTACCGGTTCCGCGACGACCCGTTCTACGCGAACGGCTTCATCCCGACCGTGGGGCAACTGGTGGAGCGGATCACGACCGGGGATTGAGCCCGAGGAAGCTGAAACGCCTCGGCGATACGATAGGCGCTTTTGCGATTGGGCGTGGGTTAGCCGGCGGCTGGCCCTACCGGCGCCGCGAACGGCTTGACGTGAATGTGCGCCGCCCGCTGCCTGGCCTGCCACAAATCATGCCGCAACTGCATCCGCAGCCAGGCGTCGGCTGTCGACCATCCAGCCATTTCAAGGTGGATCGCCATTTCCGGCGAGATGCCGGCATGCCCGTTCAGGATCGAGGACAGCGTCCTCCGCGCCCCGCCCAAACCTTCGGCCGCGGCGCCAACGGTCAGCCCGAGGGGTTCCAGGCAGCCCTCGCGAATAGCTTCCTCCGGATGGGGTGGATCGTACATCTCCATGGTCGTTTCTCCTTGTCGTCAGCGATAATCGACGAGATCGACGTCGGTTGCGTCCTCGCCCTCGAATCGGAAAATCAACCGC
>CAJCJC010000101.1 GCA_903970575.1 Alphaproteobacteria bacterium | reverse complement strand
ACAGCTCCCCAGAGCGGAACCCCTCTAGTTAGCCGTTGTTCCGCGGCGAAGCAAAACCGGACTAGGGCACAAGCGCCTTTTCACGCGCCAGTTTCTCCGCTGCGCGTTCGGCGGCTTCCTCGGCGGCGCGGCGGCGGTTGCGGCGGCCTTCGATAATGCGGCCGATGACGATCGATATTTCGTAGAGACCGATCAGCGGGATCGCCATCATCATCATACTGAGCGCGTCCGGCGGGGTCAGGATCGCTGAGACGATGAAGCCGGCGACGTAGGCGTAACGACGTTGTTTGGCGAGCGATTGGGCCTCCAGCAGTTCGGCGGTCACCAAGAGCGTCAGGAGGACAGGCAATTCGAAGACGATGCCGAAGCCGAGAATTAACTGAATGATCAGCGATAAATACTCACTGACCTTAGGCTCCGCCGTGATCGCGAGCGCGCCGTCATGCGCCACTTCCTCGAAACTGGCGAAGAAGCGGAAGGCGTTAGGGATGAAGATGAAATAGACGAAGGAGGCGCCGGCGAAGAACATGATCGGCGTTGCGATCAAGAATGGCAGGAACGCCATCTTCTCCTTCTTGTAGAGCCCAGGCGCGACGAAGCCCCAAAGCTGCGCCGCGATAATCGGAAATCCGAGCGCGAGGCCGCCGAACATCGCCACCTTCACGTTGGCGAAGAACTTCTCCTGAAGCGCGGTATAGATGAGATGCCGCCCCTCCTGCCCCTGCCAGACATCGGCAAGCGGGCGGGTCAAGAAATCGAAGATGTTATCGGCGAAATAGAAGCAGATCAGGAAGCAGGCGAAGAAGGCGACCATCGCCCAGATGATGCGCTGCCGAAGCTCAACCAGATGCGCCAGCAGCGGCATCTTCTTGTCGTCTGGATTTTCCTCGTCGAGATCGCTCATGCTTGGGGTGCGGAAGTGGGCGCCGAAGGGTCGGGAACAGCGTTCAGAGGCTCCGTAGACGCCGCTGGCGGCGCGATCATGGGGTCAGCGGGAGATTCAACGAGCGCTGGGGAGGCCGGAGGCGGTGGCGACATCAGGTTGTGCGGAAACGACCCATGCAGCTCGACTGGCGGCGCCAGCGCCTCGGCGAGTTCGCGATTCGGATCGATCACGTTCTGGATGTGGCTCGAAAGCGGCTGCGCAGCGAGCTTGCGGGCCTGTTCGCGCAGCTCATCCAGTTCGGCTTCGCGCACCAGATCGTCGACATGTCCCTGGAATTCACGCGCCAGCTTGCGGCCCGCCGCCATCCAGCGCGCCGCCGTCTTCATGGCGCGCGGCAGGTCGTTGGGCCCAATAAGCACCAACGCGACGACGCCGATAATAAGGATTTCGCTCCAGGAAAGTCCGAACATGGTTATCTAGGCGGAATTAATTTGAATGGGACACAGATGCATCCTGGAAACCCTATGAACCAGTTCTAACGGAAATTGCCGTCATTGCGAGCGAAGCGTGGCAATCCATGCTTCAGTGCGCGCTGAAACATGGATTGCCGCGTCGCTTCGCTCCTCGCAATGACGAATAAGAGCGCCGGTCAGCGCCGGACGACTTCGTCTTGACGCAGGCCGGCCTCGACGGTTTGCGCGCCAGCCGGCTGGGGCGGGACAGGTTGTGCGTGGTTGATTGTCCCGGCCCTTGCTTCTTCCTCTTCCCGGCGGCGCGTCTCATCGTCCTTCAGGCCCGCCTTGAAGGAATTGATGCCCTTGCCGAAATCACCCATGATTCGGGACAGCTTGCCGCCGCCGCCGAACAGGATGACGACGACCGCTAGCAAAATCAGAAGATGCCAAACGCTAAAGCTACCCATGGCGCATACTCTCGAAAGACGATGGTTCGGGCGTCACCACTGCAATAACGCCATCCGAACGAGCTATATTATCTCAAAGCCAGATGTTTAGCGCAATTCCGCACAGCCCTGACTGCGAACTGTATGTGGCCCTGCCCCATCGTTAAAGCAATCGATATCGCGAGGTGGGGCCATCAAACCCGAACAGCACGGCCGAAAACCTCGCGGATCGTTGACACTGCTTCTTCCGCTTCGGCGCGGTTTGGAACCGTTGACGCGTCATTGAACCCGGCATCCTCGTTTGGGCCGAATGCCTGGACGACCAGGCCATCCCGTCGTGGAACCATCAACACGCGTTCGTAGGTGATTCCGTACTGGATTTCCGGCTGCGGGATCAATCGGGTCAACTGCCCGCGGACGGGAATGACCGAGTCGTCCCCCATGAGGGCGCGCGCGCCATAGCCGGTGGCGTTGATTAAAGTCCGTTCAGACAGGGACGCGAAATCCGCCGGAGAATGAAATTCACGGGTTTCGATCCGGCCGCCAGCCTCCAGGTAATCGGACATCAGTATGTGCTGATATTCCGTGAGATTGAACATCATGGATGAGCGTCGGCGCGCACGAAGGCCCGGAAAGGGATTGGCCCCGGCCTCGAGTTCGGTCGAGGCGGGAATAAGGTCGGAAATAAGCTCTTCTTCCAACTCCGCGAAGTGGACGCTGGAAGGCGCGGGATCGACCGGCGGCAGGGGTCCGGAGAGATGGTAGCTATCGATCCACTCAACCGGATCGCCGGGCAAACCCAGATAATCCGTATAGGCGGCGTAGGAGGTTCGGCTCATCTTCTCCCAGATTTGCTTGAACGCGGGCGTGGCGTTGGCCTTGAGACAGATTCGCGAATCCGGGGTCCACAACCCCGTCGCCAGGGAGGAGCGAACATCCGGCGGCCGATCCTTAGCGTAAATCGTGACCGGAATGCCGGCCCGTTGCAGCAGCGTCGCGGATGTGATACCAAGGGTGCCGCAACCGATCACCGCGACGCTGGGCGCGCCGGTCGCAATGGCGTTTGCGACCGCGATCTCGCTCGATCCCCAGGACAGCGACCAGCCGCTGCCGCCGTGACCGTAGTTATGCACGACAATCTTATCGCCGATCGTCTCGACATCGAGCCTCGGCCCGTCGGCGCGGAATGGCCTCGTGCAAACGGTGATCTTGATGATCCGGTCGGCGGTCGCAAATACCGGCGGCAGGCTGAGCGGCGACGACGCCGACCGGAAGGTCCCGCCTGCCGTACAGGCGGCCAGCGCAAGGGTGGAAACCGTCGCCCCACCCGAGAGCATCATATCGCGGCGGCGCAAGCCGCCTTCTTGCGATGCACTCATGATCCCCACCTAGAAGAGCGAACCCGTGAGATCGTCCGTTTCCGAATCTTCCTCTACCGCTTCAGGGTCGGTCAGCGTCTGGATCGCAGGCCGCTTATCGAGCAATCCGGCAATCTTCAGTTCCTCGATCCCGGGAAGGTCGGTCAGGGCGGTCAACCCAAAATGATCGAGGAAGGCCTCGGTCGTCATCCAGGTTCCTGGCCGCCCGGGGGTTTCGCGGCGCTGTCCCGGCTTAATCCAATCCGCCTCGATCAGCACGTCCAACGTGCCCCGCGCCGTGGCAACCCCCCGGATGGTCTCGATTTCGGCGCGGCTGACGGGTTGATGATAGGCGATCACGGCCAGCGTCTCGACGGCGGCGCGCGACAATTTACGGGTGGTCGCCCGTTCTATCTTGAGTTGCCCCGCCAAGTCCGCCGCGGTACGGAACGCCCAGGCGCCGTCTCGCTCCACCAGATTGACGCCGCGTCCGGCGTAATCGCCTTGTAGCCGTGCAAGCAAGGGGCCCAGAACGATCCGCTCGCCGAAATGCCGGGCCAGCGCCTTTTCGGATAAAGGCTCCGCCGAAGCAAACAATAACGCCTCGATCAGGCGGATGGTGTCGAAGTCACTCATGCTCACGCGGGTTCGCTTCCGTCTTTTGGGATTTGGGTCGGGACCGACCGAATATAGATCGGTTCGAAATTGCCGTCCTGCCGGATATTGACGATGCCGCGCTTCGCAAGTTCGAGGCTGGCGCCGAACATCGCGGCGACGGCCGAGCGCCCGACCAGACGCCGCTGTTCGCCGGTGGACGCCTCGGCTGGATCGTAGGATGGCAGGAACTGGGACAGCAGCGTCCAGCCGGGCAATCTGCCGATCATCGCCGACAGGCGCTCGATCGCGGCCTCGACCGACAGCAGCATAAACGGCTCGATAGTATAAAGCGGCTTTTCACGGCGCCCGATATGCTGGCCGTAAG
>CAJCJC010000100.1 GCA_903970575.1 Alphaproteobacteria bacterium | reverse complement strand
TGGCCTCCATGTCGGGGCATTTCACCTCGTCGCCTTGCTCCTTGGCGATGAAGCCGGTGGCGACATAATCGCGCGTTGGCGTCGAAAGCTGTTCGATGCAGGTGTGGGCGCAATGGTGGTTGGTCATCACGAGCCCGTCCTTCGACACCAGGCTGGCCGAGCATCCCCGCGCCAGACGGATCGACGACAGCCGGACATGGTCCAGAAACGCCTTGTCCGGCGCGAAGCCATAGGCCTGCTGAACCTTCGCGGAGGGAAAATCGTTGAAGGTCCACATCCCTTCGTCGGCGTGGGCCAGAGATGGAATAATCAAGGTCGCCGCGAGGAGCAGCGCGGGAGACAAGCGGAGGATCGCGAACTGCATAAAGACTTCCCGTATAAGGCGCGGACGCTTATGATGAGGTGGCGTCACTATATCGGCGGCTCCGAGAGCCCGGCAAGCATCGTCGGGAACCGTGTTACTATGCGAGGCATGGCATGACGCTCACTATTGTTGTCGCGGCGGTCATTACGATTCTCGTCCTCGGCGTGGGCGGCGTCATGACCAATGTTGGGCCGTGGTACCGAGACCTCAAAAAGCCAAGCTGGAATCCCCCCAACTGGCTGTTCGGACCTGCCTGGACGCTCATTCTTGGACTCGCCGCATGGGCGGGCGTGCTGGCCTGGACGGGGGCCATCACCCAAACCGAGCATCTGCGCATCGCCCTGATGTTTGGCGTCAATATCGTGTTTCACCTGCTTTGGAGCCCGCTGTTCTTTAATATGCAGCGGCCGGATTGGGCTTTGATCGAGGTTCCATTTCTGTGGTTTTCAATCCTGGCGCTGATCGTCGGCCTGGCCCCGTTCTCCGCCCTGGCCGCCTGGCTGTTGCTGCCCTATCTGCTTTGGGTGGCGTTCGCCGCCTTCCTTAACTGGACCATCGTTCGGATGAATCCGCCTTTCACCGGCCGGGCGGTCACTGCTTCAAAATCGGTTTCAGCGGGCGGTTGAAGGCGGCGATGGCGATGGCGGCGGCGAACGCGATACCGCCGATCATCAGGAAGAAATCGACCTTGTCCATCCGGCTCCAGAAACTGCCAAGATAGCCATCCAGCAAATTGCCCATGAAATTGGCGATGAACCAGATGCCCATCATCGCCGACACAACGCGCGCGGGGGCGACCTTGCTGACCAGCGACAGGCCGACCGGCGACAAATAAAGCTCACCCAGCGTCAGCGTGGCGTTATAGAGGATAATCCACGCCCAGCTCGCCTTGTCCGGCCCGGCGAGCCAGGCGGCGCCCGCCATGATCAGGTTGGAAACCGTGATCAGCAGGCAGCCGATCGCCATCTTGTTGACCGTCGACGGCTCGGTTCCCCGGCGCGTCTGCCACGCCCATAGCCAGATAATGCCCGGCGTGAAAGCGAAGATCATGATCGGATTGACCGACTGAAACCAGGTCACCGGAATTTCCCAGCTTGCGCCGAAAATGTTGATCGCGCGGTCGGTGTTCTCGTCCGCCCACAGCGACATGGTGTTCCCGGATTGCTCGTACGTGCCCCAGAAGAAGGTGACGAGGATGGTGAGGATGACCAGCGCGCCGATGGCCTTCCAGTCCTCGCGGTCGAGCGGCTTATGTTCCTTGTGCGCGGCCTTGGCCATCGTCAGCGCGTCGGGCGGTAGGTTGCGTTGGCCCAGCGCATAGATGATCAGCCCTATGATCATGCCAGCCCCGGCCGCGACGAACCCCAGATGCCAATCCACCCGCTCGCCCAAGGTCCCGGCGATCAGCGGCGCCATGAAGGCGCCCAGATTGATGCCCACATAGAATATCGAATAGGCCCGGTCCCGCCGGTGATCGCCGGGCGCATAGAGGCCACCCACCTGGGTCGAGATGTTGGGCTTGAAGAACCCATTCCCCAAAATGATCAGGAACAGCCCCGGAAAGAACAGCGCGTCGCTCGCGAGCGTGAACTCGCCCGCCGCCATCAGGACTCCGCCCAGATAGACGCTGCGCCGCTGCCCCAGCAGGCGGTCCGCGATCAGTCCCCCGAACACCGGCGTTAGGTATACGAAGCCGGTATAGAACCCATAAATCTGCGAGGCCAAAGGCTGCGTTTCGAGCGGCCCGAACATCCCCTCCAGCACGGCTTTGATCGCGCCATACCCGACCACCGTCTCCAGATGACCCGGCAAAAACAGATATTTCACCATGTACAGGACGAGCAGCGCCCGCATCCCGTAATAATTGAACCGTTCCCAAAGCTCCGTCCCGAACAGGACCGCGAGCCCCTTGGGATGGCCGAGGAAATTTCCGGTCGTGGGAGGAGCGGTAAAAGAAGGCGATTCGGAGGTCATCGGATGACGCCTCCACCCCGGCGGCGGCGGCCGCGATTGGGTCGTTCAAAAGATACTGCCCGCAATCGCATGGCTCCTATGCATAATAATAACGAGTTATGGCATGCTGATGAGGCGCCGCAAAGGGCGGCTTGACGCATCCCGCGCCGGAGTTGAACTTTCCACGGCGGCCGGTCATTTTGATGCCTCTTGCATCCGTCACTGCGCCCGCTCCGAGGAACCTCCGCGATGAAATTTTCAGCTTTCCCATCTCTTTGCGGCGCCGCGATCCTGGTTGCCGGTCTTGCCGGCGCGGCGCTGGCGGACCCTGCGAAGATGTCAAAGCCGCTCGATCCGGCGAATTTCGATAAAAGCGTTCCGGCCTGCACCGATTTCTATAAATTCGCGACCGG
>CAJCJC010000099.1 GCA_903970575.1 Alphaproteobacteria bacterium | reverse complement strand
CCGCCCGTAGACCTGCCCTATGGGCGGACCAGCCAGGTCCGTGATCCCATCAGGCCAGCGCCGATTTCAACTGATCGACCAGATCGGTGCGCTCCCACGAGAACCCGCCATCGGCGTCGGGCGTACGCCCAAAATGCCCATAAGCTGCGGTCCGGGCATAGATCGGCCGATTGAGCGACAAATGCTGGCGTATGCCGCGCGGCGACAGATCGACCAGTTCCTGCAACACGCGGGCCAGTTTCTCTTCATCGACGCGGCCGGTGTCGTGGGTGTTGATATAGACCGATAGCGGCTTCGACACGCCGATTGCATAGGAAACCTGGATGGTGCAGCGCTCCGCCAGTTCCGCGGCGACGACATTCTTCGCCAGATAGCGCGCCGCATAGGCGGCGGAGCGATCCACCTTGGTGGGGTCCTTGCCCGAGAAGGCGCCGCCGCCATGGGGGGCCGCGCCGCCATAGGTGTCGACAATGATCTTACGCCCGGTCAGGCCGCAATCCCCGTCCGGACCGCCGATCACGAAACGCCCGGTCGGGTTCACGTAGAAATGTTCCTCGTCGCACATCCAGCCTTCCGGCAGCACTTTCAGAACATGGGGACGGACTATCTCGCGGATTTCGTCCTGGTCGACCGCGGCGTCATGCTGAGTGGAAACCACCACCGACGTTGCGCGCACGGGTTTGCCATTTTCGTATTGGAGCGTCACCTGGCTCTTGGCGTCGGGGCCGAGGCCGGAGGTCTTGCTGGCGTGCCGCGTTTCCGCCATGCCGCGCAGAATGCCGTGGGAATAGAAAATTGGCGCCGGCATCAACGCTTCTGTCTCCCGGCAGGCGTAGCCAAACATGATGCCCTGGTCTCCGGCGCCCTCGTCCTTGTTGCCCGCCGCGTCGACGCCCTGCGCGATATCGACCGATTGCGCGTGCAGCAGAACCTCGATATCGGCGGTTTCCCAATGGAACCCGTCCTGCTCGTAACCGATATCCTTGATCGCCTCGCGCGCGGCGGTCTCGATCAGGTCGAACGTGACCGAGGCCGGTCCGCGAACCTCGCCCGCGATAACGACCTTATTAGTCGTCGCCAGCGTCTCGCAGGCGACCCGCGCCTGGGGATCGGCGGAGAGGAACACATCGACCACCGCGTCGGAAATGCGATCGCATACTTTATCGGGGTGGCCTTCGCCTACGGATTCGCTTGTGAATAAATAATTGACGAGGGTCACGCCAGGGCTCTCCAAAATCGTTCGACGGGCACAGATACAGGGCGGCGGCGGGCGCTGTCCAGCGCCAAGCGTCATGGGCTTAAGGGAGTTTGCGCGGCGATGCGAGATTCGCGAGCGCTTTCGCGAGATCGAACAGCCGGCGACGGATTTGCGGTTCCGGAATTCGGTAATAAGCGCGGACAAGCTCCAGCGTCTCGCGCTTCATTATTGGGTCCTGTTCCGGCAATTCGCTTTTGTGGTCGATTTCTCCGATCGCCGGTTCGTAGCGCGCCGCGGCGGGTTCGCTCGCCATTTCATCGAAGAAAAACTGGATCGGAACCTCAAGGATGCGCGACATCTCGAAAAGACGGCTTGCGCCGATGCGGTTCGCGCCGCGCTCATATTTCTGGATTTGCTGAAAGGTAAGCCCGACGGCGTTGCCCAGTTTTTCCTGGCTCATGCCGAGAAGCGTCCGGCGCAGGCGCACGCGGGCGCCGACATGCACGTCCACGGGGCTGGGCTGATCGATTTTCGGCCGCGCGCCTCTGCGCTTTCCGTCCCGTGGTGTCGCCTGCATCCCGCCCGTCCTCGTTTCGCGGCCGTTTCATATCACGGCCACACGCGGTGGTCATGGACGAGATTGGACCGTTACGGCTTCGTCCGCGGCCGCGCTGGGGCATGCGACAGCAAGACACCGGCGACGCTCAGCCCCAGCACCATAATGAAAAACGCCCAATCCCCGATTTTGGCGTAAAGGGTCTTTGCGATGTGGACCGGCAGATCGGAATCGACGATTCCGACCCCCTCCAGCCCCAGCCTCGCGATGACCCGGCCATAGGGATCGATCACGCCCGAAATGCCGTCATTGGCGGCGTTGGCGAGCGGCAGACCTTCCTCCACCGCGCGGACCCGCATCATCGCGAAATGCTGGTAGGGTCCCGCGGAGCGGCCGAACCATCCATCGTTGGTGACGTCGATCAGCCAGTCCGGCCGATGTTCCTCGTCCACGACATCGTGTGGAAAGATCACTTCGTAGCAGATCAGCGGGCCAACCGGCGGGAATCCCGGAATCGTAATCGTCACCGGCCCGGGGCCTTCGGTGGGCTCGATATCGCCCGCCGCCACCGCCTGGACGATCGGCAGCCAGCGGCTCAGCGGCATGTATTCGCCGAATGGCACGTAATGGAATTTGTCGTAAACGGCGACGATATCGCCTTTGCTGTCCAGCACTTCGAGGCTGTCCCGAAAGGTTGGCGGATTGGCGCTCAGGAAATCGCGGGCGATCCCCGTCGCCAGGAGCTGGCCGGGCTTGAGGATCGACGCCAGCGCCCTGGCGTTGTCAGGATGATCGTCGATTGGATAGGGCTCGGCGGCTTCCGGCCAGATGATGATGTTGGGTAGGGCGGCCGCCGGCTCCAGCGACAATTTTATGTGCCGCCGAAGATTCTCGTTATAGCGGCCATCGACCCATTTGAGACTCTGCTCGATGCTTGGCTGAACAAGGCGCAGCCGAACGCCGGGCACTGTCGGCGTCGGACCGTCCGGCAGGCGCAGCAAGCCGAAAAGCGCCGCCACTGCCATTATGCCGAGCCCCGCCAGCGTGGCTTTGCGCCCGGTCGCGGCCGATGCCGCGCGGCTCCCTAGCAGCGACGCCAGGGCCGGCGCCAGCAAGGTCAGGACGGTAACCCCATAAATTCCGATCCACGCGGCGTTCTGGATCAGCCAGGGATATTCGGTCCAGGCATAGCCGGGCAGGTTCCATGGAAATCCCGTCAGCGCGTGGCCGCGCACCCATTCGGCCAGGCTCCACATCGCGACCAGGACCAGACAGCGCGCGAGCGGCCGGTCCCGCGCGACCAGCATGGTCGCAAGCATCGTTCCCAGCGCGAAGTAGAACGATAGCCCTGCGGCCAGCCCATTGCTGGCGAACGGCACCAGCCACCAATATCGGTCGATCGCGACGAACAGGGCGAAGGTGAGCCAATAGAGACTGACCGCGAGATAGCCGAAGCTAAAGCACCAGCCGAGCCAGAAGGCGGCTTTGCGGCTTTGCGCCGACTCCAGGATCCAGATGAAGATGGGGATCGCGACCCACAGCAGCGGCAACGCATCGCCCGGCGGCAGCGACAGCGAGGCGAGGCCGCCGGCCGCGATCGCCGCGACGACCCTGCGCCACCCACGCAGGCTTCGAAACCAATCCGCCGCCGCAACGATAAGGGCGGCCAGTCCGGGGAAAGGCCGTTTCGTGACGTTCATGGCGGTCACTTGGATGTGGGCGGCGGCGGATTGCGGACCCGGATTCGCTTGATCCGACGCGCGTCGGCATCCAGAATTTCGAATTCGAGGCCCGAATGATGCGTTAAAAGTTCGCCTCGGCCAGGCACACGCCCGGCGAGGGAGAAGACAAGGCCGCCCAGCGTATCGACCTCGTCCCGCTCTTCCTGATCGAGCACCGGCCCAACCCGCGCCTCGAAGGTTTCGATGGGGACGCGCGCGTCGGCGAACAGAGAGCCATCGGGGCGGTCGACAAGCTCAGCCGGGATGTCGCGGTCATGCTCGTCGGTGATCTCGCCCACGATGCCCTCGACCAGATCCTCGATCGTAATCAACCCGTCGATGCCGCCAAACTCGTCGACCACCAACGCCATATGCTGTCGCGTCTTGCGCATCTCCAGCAACAGGTCCAGCACGCGCATCGACGGGGCGATGATCGAAACCGGCCGCACGAGCTCCGGCAAGCTGAAGTCCCGGTCGTCGGCGATCGCCGCCAGCACGTCCTTGATATGAATAATGCCGATAACGTCGTCCAGCGTCTCGCGATAGACCGGCAGCCGGCTATGCGGCTTGGACGCCAAAAGCCGCAGCAAGGGCGCGCGCTCCGTATCCGCGTCCACCGCTATAATGTCGGCGCGGGGCACCATCAGGTCGGACACGGGCTGGTCACGGATTTCCAGGATATTGGCGATCAATATCCGCTCATGCGATTGCTGGGTCGCGGGTGGGCCATTCGGGTCCTCGACCAGCGGCGGCAGCAATTCGCGGCGTCCATTGGCGCCGCCGCGAAACAGATCCCTAAGGCCGCTCACGCCGCGCGCTCCCCGCCCTCGGCGTAGGGGTCGGCGATTCCGAGACGGGCCAGCAGCCTGACCTCCAACGCCTCCATCGCCTCGGCCTCGGCGTCGTCCTCGTGATCGTGCCCGATCAGGTGCAGCGCCGCGTGGATCGCGAGATGCGCGGCATGGCGGTCGAGCGCCTTATGGTCTCGCGCGCACTCCGCCGCGACGGTGTCGAAGCTCATGACGATGTCGCCGAGCAGCCATGGAAACGCCGGGTCGGCCACCGGCGCCGGATCGCCCATGGGGAACGACAGAACGTTGGTCGGCTTATCGCGGCCGCGCCAGTCGCGATTCAACCCCTGGATGGCGCCGTCATCGACCAGCCTGACGCCGACCTCGATCGGTCTGGCGCTCGGCAAGTCTTCAAGCGCGACGCCGATCGCGCGCTCCAGTAGCGCCGCGATATCCGGGATCGCACTCGTCCAGCGCGGGTCCTCGATTTCGAGCGCGATGCGCGGATTTTCGGTCATTGCGGTTTCGCCGTCCGCGACGCCCGGGCCAAAGCCGCGGCGCTTTCGGCCGCGTCGGCCGCCCTGGCGTAGGCGCGGACGATCCGCGCGACGAGCGGCAGGCGCACAACGTCGCCTTCGTTGAAGCGAACGATGCCCACGCCCTCGACGCCGTCCAGTATATCGATGGCGTCGATCAGGCCGGACCGCACGCCGCCGGGCAGATCGATCTGCCCAGGGTCGCCGTTCACCACCATCCGGCTTCCCTCGCCCAGACGGGTCAGCGCCATCTTCATCTGCATCACAGTCGTATTCTGCGCCTCGTCCAGGATCACGAACGCGTGGGCCAGGGTTCGGCCGCGCATGAACGCCAGCGGCGCGATCTCGATCTCGCCCGTCTCGATCCGCTTTTCCACCTGATCGGCCGAGAGCAGATCGCCCAGCGCGTCATAGATCGGCCGCAGATAGGGATCGACCTTGTCGCGCAAATCGCCCGGCAGAAAACCCAGCCGTTCCCCCGCCTCGATCGCGGGGCGCGAGACGATGATCCGGTCCACCTGCCCATTCTGCAACGCCGCGACGGCCTGGGCGACGGCCAGATACGTCTTTCCGGTGCCGGCGGGGCCCGCGCCGATCACCAATTGATTATTCTCCATCGCCCGCAGATACGTCGCCTGGGTCGGCGTTCGGGCGGCGATCGTTCGACGCCGCGTCCGAATGACAGGGCTTTCGGGTTGGGTTCCTGTCGTCGCCGCGCCGCGCGGCTCCAGCCGAAGGACGGCGTCGATCTCGGCGGGGCCGAGCGCATGATCGATCGATGTCCGCCGCCATAATTCCGTTAGGACCGACCGGGCGGCTTCGGCGGAATGCTCCGGCCCCGCGATATTCACGATATTGCCGCGGGTCGCCAGTCTGACGCCCAGCTGCCGCTCTATGCGCGCCAAATTGGCGTTATGCTCGCCGTAAAGCAGCGGCAAACGACGATTGTCGTCGAAAGACAGCTCGATCCGGCAATCGGCGACGCGGCTCAAGCAACCATCCCTTCCGGCACCCCAATGTCCAGGGAACCTTGTAGGCTCAGCGCGCGGGCCGCCTGGATGAGGACCGGCAGCGTCCGGCCCATAAGGCGTTCCGGCGCTTGGACATGCACCGATTGCATATGCGGCGTCCGGCCGTGTAACTGGCCCGGCTTCGCGCCCAGCCGGTCGAACAGCACAGGCGCGATCGCCCCAACCGATTCCTGGTTGAACCGCATCTGGCCCGCCATGATCGCCGCCTGCAGCCGCGCCAGCCGTTCGGCCTTTACAGGCTCCGCCACCTGCATGTCCGAAACCGAGGCGGGCGTTCCAGGCCGGGGGCTGTATTTGAAGGAGTAGGCCTGGCTGAAACCAACCCGGTTAACCAGATCGAGGGTGGCCTCGAAATCCGCCTCGCTCTCGCCCGGAAAGCCGACGATGAAATCGCTCGACAGCGCGATGTCGGGCCGCGCGGCGCGCAGCCGGTCGACGATCTTGAGATAGTCCGCCGCGGTGTGCTTGCGGTTCATGCGCGCGAGGATGCGGTCCGATCCGCTTTGGACCGGTAGATGAAGGAATGGCATCAATTTGGCGATATCGCGATGCGCCTCGATCAGCGCGTCATCCATGTCATGCGGGTGCGAGGTGGTGTAGCGTATGCGCTCCACGCCCGGCATATCGGCGATGGCCGCGATCAACCGCGCCAGAGTCCATGCGCCGCCGTCCGCGTCCAGGCCATGAAACGCATTGACGTTCTGCCCCAGCAGCGTCAGTTCGCGCGCGCCGCCCGAGACCAACGCGCGCGCCTCGATCAGGATGTCGCCCACCGGGCGAGAGTATTCAGCGCCCCGCGTATAAGGCACGACGCAGAAGCTGCAGAATTTGTCGCAGCCCTCCTGAACGGTCAGGAACGC
>CAJCJC010000098.1 GCA_903970575.1 Alphaproteobacteria bacterium | reverse complement strand
TCCAAACCGTGCCGACGGCCAACCTCGAAATCGTTGAAATCATGCGCGGGCGTAATCTTGACCGCGCCGCTGCCGACCTCCGGATTGGCATGTGTATCGCCGACGATCGGCAAAAGACGGCCGACCAGCGGCAGGATGGCGTGACGCCCGATCAAATCCTGGTAGCGCGGATCGTCCGGGTTTACCGCGACCGCGGTATCGCCAAGCATCGTTTCAGGTCGTGTGGTCGCAACCGTGAGAAACCTGTCCGGCAGACCCTCGATGGCGTATCGCAAATGCCATAGCGTGCCCTTGTGCGGCTTGGCCTCAACCTCCAGATCGGAGATCGCGGTGTGCAGCTTAGGGTCCCAGTTGACCAGACGCTTGTCGCGATAGATCAGCCCCTGCTTATGGAGCGCGACAAAGACCTTCCGCACCGCGGCGGAAAGCCCCTCGTCCATGGTGAAGCGTTCGCGCGACCAATCGGGTGAGGTTCCCAGGCGGCGCAACTGGTTGACGATGGCGCCACCCGATTCCGCCTTCCACTTCCAGACCCGCTCGACAAAGGCGTCGCGACCGAGATCCATACGCGACCGGCCCTCGGCGGCAAGCTGACGTTCCACGATCATCTGGGTCGCGATGCCGGCGTGATCGGTACCCGGTTGCCACAGCACGCGGTCGCCGGACATGCGCCGATAGCGGACAATGATGTCCTGGAGCGTGTGATTGAGTGCATGGCCGACGTGAAGGCTGCCCGTCACATTGGGCGGCGGCATCATCACCGTGAATGCAGGCCCGTCACCAACAGGACGGCCTATCGCCGCCTGGTCCCACCGTGCGGATTGGCGGCTTTCAACCGCGTGAGGATCGAATGTCTTGTCGAGCATGGCGCTGTAGTTGCCAGCGTGCGCCAATCAAGTCAAAGGCGGCATGGGCGCGCGGCGCCGACTACTCGATCCCGGTCCCGAACCATTTGTCGCCGACGCGATCCTGATTGACCTGCGGATCGTAGATTTTCACGTCAAGTCCAAGTTCCGGCGCCGTCAGGCGACCGACAGCGGAGAGAAGCGAGAATGAATAAAGCAACGCATCGTGCTGCGCGCCAACCAGATTGACCTGCGCCTGAAGCAAACTCTGCTCGGCGGTCAGAGAGTCAAGAACCGTGGCCGTTCCGACCAGCGCCTGCTGCCGCGTTCCTTCCGCCCCAATTTGGGCGGCGTTCACCTGCGCCTCGTAAGCTTCGATATTGCCGCGCGCGGCCATCAGCTGCTGCCAGGCCGTGATGGCGGTTTGCCGGGCAATCCGCTTTGCGTCCTCGATCGCGATCAGATTTTGGTTCGCCGTCTGCTTGGCCTGCCGGACCTGCGAAGACGTAAGGCCGCCCGTATAAAGCGGCCACGTCGCCTGAGCCTCGATGCTTCCGGTCGTGACGCTGTTGATATCCGCGCCGGAGACGAATGTGCCCGGCGCGGGATATTCCCGGCCGAACGTTCCGATCAGATTAACGGTGGGGAGGCGCGAACCTTCAGCGACATCCACGTTGTCACGGGACGCGCGCTCGACGAATACCGCCTGGGTCACGGCAGGATTATTCGACTCCGCCTCCGCGACCGCGACCTCGAGCGATTCGGGAAGCTGATATTTGAAGACCGGCTGAACCAGTTTTTGCGGCGCCTGCCCGACGACGCGTTGGAACGTCGCCCGATCGGTCGCCAGCGCACCAACGGCGGTGGTGTATTGCGCGCGCGCCTGCTGATAGGAGGCCTGCGCCAGCGCGACGTCGGTCTTGGTGACCTCGCCAACGCGAAACCTGTCGTTTTCCGCGTCGAGCTGGCGCTTTAGCACCGCCTCGTTATTGGCGTTCAGTTCGACATTCGACTGGTCCCGCACAACATCGAGATAGCTTTGCGCGGCGCTCAGGAGAATGCTTTCCTCCGACCCCTTCAGCGATGACTGACCAGCCTTAACAGTATTCTGCGCCGCGCTCGTCGCCGCCACGGTTCTGCCGCCGCGATAAAGCGGCTCGACCACCTGCACCGTCGCTTGCTTGTTATTCGTGTAACCGGCCGAACCTAATTTCGTGAGTCCGGTGTTATATGAAGAAGGCTTGTAGGTGGTATCGTCCCGAGTATAGCTGCCGTTCAGCGTTACGGTAGGCCGCCAGTTCGAAAGCGCCTGCGGCACTTGCTCGTCCGTCGCGCGCTGCTGAGCCCGCGCAGCGTTCAATTGCGTATTCTGCGTATACGCGTTGGCCAGCGCCTCCTCGATCGATTGCGCCATGGTCGACGGAGCGAAGCAAGCGATGGAAAGCGCCGATAAAGATAGCCGGAGCCAGGAAGTACTCAGCATAGGTCCGCAAATCCTTATTCAAGCCTAATAACGCGGCACGCCTTGGTCGACGAGGCGAGCCCAGGCGTCGATCCCACCTGCTATATTCATCGCGTTGTCGAATCCCTGCGTTCGCAGCCAGGCCGTGGCCTGGGCGCTCCGCCCGCCATGATGACACATGACCGCGAGCGGACGATCCCGGGGTAGCTCGGCCACGCGGCGGGTAAGCTGGCCCAACGGAATCACGGTGGCGCCGGGAAGCGACGCGATCTCCACTTCCCAGTCTTCGCGAACATCCAGCACGGTCGGCGGATTAGCGGACAGCAACCGCTCGTTCAAAGAGGGTGCGTCGATTTCAAACGGCTCGCTCATAATCAGAAGGCGAAAGCGGGTTCGGGCGCGAAACCAGGCAGAAACGGCGTCGTCGCGTCGAACAGAGCTCGGCCCGACACAATGCCCCCTAATTTCCGATACAGCATGCCTGCTCCATAGCCCCCGTCTTTTGCCTGGATGGTGACTAGCCTACCCATATCGGCGAGTTGGTCGGAAATCCGAGAGGGCAATTCAGCGATCATGCCGTCGATGAGGATGATATCGTAAGGCGCGTGTTCGGCGCAGCCATCCGTCAGGGGCGCGGCGACGACCTGAGCGTTCGTATCGCCCAGCGCCAGCAGGTTGGTCCGCGCTGACTGTGCAAGATCTGGATCGCTTTCCACGGCTACCACCGAAGCCGCGAGCTTGGCCAGGATCGCCGCTGAATAGCCGGTACCGGCGCCAACGATCAGCACCTTGTCCTCGGGATTGACCACGGCCTCCTGAATAAGTCGGCTTAGAACAAGCGGTTCCAGAAGGTAACGCCCCTGCGCGATGCGAATGCTCGTGTCGACATAGGCGATGGAGGCGAACGCGGCCGGGACAAACACTTGACGCGGCAAGTCGGACAGAACAGCCAGAAGCTTGGCGTCGCTGACACGGTTGGTCCTGATCTGGCCTTCGACCATATTGAACCGTGCTTTTGCATGAAGGTCGCGCGCGGAGATTGGCGCATTTCCTTGTGGGTTCATCGAATTTCTCGCGATCGCCGATATTTATCGGGCTATATATCCGGCATGATCCGCGAAAACAACGCCGCCGGCTCAGCCTCGGAAGCCTCCGATTGCCTCAAGCAGCGGGCGCGCCCCAATCGAGTAAGTCCAGTAACACGGTCGCGTCCGGCTGGCTTTCGAGCGACCATACGAAATCGGCGACTTCGCGGCATTCAACGGCTCCCAGAAGACCCGCGGCGGCGTCGTTGAATTTCTCCTCCAACTCGGTGTCGGAGAGCGGATTGTCCGGGCCGCCGCGATAGCGCTCGTCCGCCCATTCAGTAAGACGGCGTCCGTCGTGGGTCGTAATTTCGATCCGGGATCGAATCCGGTCGAATCCCATCGCTTCGATCTCGGGATCGAAATGGACATGCACCCGCCGTTGCGCATCCTGGACCAGCGGCGAAGTCACGAAGGCGTCGGTGAATTCCTGCTTGCCGGCGCGCCCCGCGACCAGAATGGCGGCGAGCAGGAAATTGAAGCAGAATTTGGCTTCAAGTTCATTGGTCGCGAAATCGAACCGAATCGGCTTCAGGACATTGCCGCCCGCGAAGATATGCACCTCCGCGACGTCTTCGTGACCCAGGCCTTCCCGGGCGAGAAGCCGGCCCAGCGCATCCATCGCCGGGTGGGTTAGAACGCCGGATGGATAGGGTTTTATGCTGACCCCAGGCGTCACGATCGAAAACGGATCGCCCAAACGCTCGATGACGAGCTCTGGCTCTCCACCCGGTCCCGCGATGGTGAGGTAGCCCCATTGCCCATCGAGGGCATCCATATTGCCGGTAAAGCCATGATGCACGAGCAACGCCGCGGTAACGCCGTTCTCCGATGAGCGCCCGACATGCAGAGGCTTTGTCATGGTGCCGAAATTGGCGCGGATGCCGCTGGCCATGGATGCGGCGATCCCAATCGCCTGCCGGGTCCCGGATAAGTCCAGACCCAGTAATTTCGCCGCCGTGACGGCCGCTCCGAACGTTCCGATGGTGCCGCTGGTATGAAAACCCCGCATGTAGTGATCCGGGTTGATCGCCTCGGCGATCTTGCACTCGACCTCGAAGCCCGCGATGAAGGCGGTCAGGAATCGCTTGCCATCGACGTCGCCGATCATATCGGCGATCGCAAGCGCGGCGGAGAGCGGCGGTATCGTGGGATGACACAAAAGGCCATAGGCGCGGCCGGGCGATTCCGAGAGCTGCGTATCGTCCCAATCCATCGCATGACCGGCGAGACCGTTCCATAAAGCCGCGAGATGGGCGGGCACGCGCAGCTTGGTGTTACCGACGACGCGCGATTGCGGCGCCCCGCCGATGGAGCGAATGTAGCGATCGAGGACCACGAGCGCCGCTTGCTCGGACCCGCCGATCTGAACGGCGAGCCCGTCCAGGACGCAGCGGCGGGCGATGCGGAGCGCCTCGGCCGGGATATCCTCGAATTGCAAGTCAACCGCGAAGCGCGCGGCGGCTTCGGTCAATCCACGGCTGGTCATACGCTAGCGCCGTTCCGCCAGACCGCACCGATCGCATCGGCGTCAGTCACTTGCCCGAAACGATGAATGACATTCTGTAGCGTCGCCTCGTGAAGCGTCTGGCTCCATGACGCGACGCCGTCTCGCGGGACGACGACGTAATATCCGGTCTCGAACGCATCGCGCAGAGTGCTTTCCACGCAGGCATTGGTGGAAACGCCAGTCGGAACCACCGTTCTGATCCTGCGCGCATCGAGGATCATCCCAAGATCGGTGCCCTTAAAGGCGCTGTAGCGGTGTTTGTGAACGATGATCTCTCCAGCGATCGGTGCCAGCTCCGGCACGAACTCGGCGCCCTCGGAGCCCGCCATGGCGAGCTTGTCGCTGGAATAGGTAGAACGGCGGCGCTGCGCCAGCCACGGTCCGCTATCGCTCAAATGATCCGGCAGCGTTGAGAAACCGACATGCACGACCAGAACTCGGGTTCGGCGGGCCTCCCGCAGCAATGCTTGCAGCGTCGGAATGATCGAGCGCGCCGGCATGATGTCGCGCCCGGCCCGATGCGCGCCGAAGCCCTCGGCGCAGAAATCCTTTTGCATGTCGATAATGACGAGCGCGGTGTGGCGCGGATCGAGCAGAGCGGCCGGCTCGGTCAACATTTCAGGTTCCATGATCCTCCTCCGCCGTGGCTGGTTCCTCGGCCTCGAACCAATCCGCGACTTGGCTGCCGGTTACGAAGATCACGTCGGGATGGCCGACCAGAAGGTCCAGCATGCGTTCCAAATAGACGAAACGATGCGGGGCGCCGATCAGATGGGGATGCAGCCCGATCGTCAGGATGCGCGGCTGCTCGGCGATCTCGCGTTCGAAACACGCCAGGGTATCGACCAGACGTCTGTGGATCTCATCGGAAGAATGCTTTTCAACCGCGTAGATGACGCTGTCGTTGATTTCCATGGAATAGGGCATCGCCATCAACGGCCCGTGCGCCGTGGTCATCCAGCACGGCAGATCGTCCAGGACCCAGTCATAGACGAAACGGATTCCCGCGGCCTTCAGCAAATCGGGCGTGGCCGCGCTCTCGCGCAATCCAGGCCCCAGCCAGCCTTGTACCGGCTTGCCGGAAAATCCGGCGATGATGTCCAGCGCGCGGCGGATGAGGCCGGCCTCGTCGGTTTCGCCCTGAAGCGATCTTTGATGCAGGCCATGACCGATCATCTCCCAACCGGCGTCGCGCACCTCGTCCAGGCAGGATCGATAGGTCTCGATCGCGCCGGCGTTCAGCGCGCAGCTTGCCGGCAAACCCCGATCGGCGAACGCCTTCAGAATGCGCGGCATGCCGCAGCGCATGCCGTACTCGGCCCAACTGAAATTCGGCACGTCGGGAAGCTGCGTCAGGCCATGCGGCGGCGGCAAGAGCACGCGCGGCATGGCGTTCTCGAATTGCCAGTTCTCGATATTGACAACCAGATGAACCAGCAGGCTCTTGCCCGCCAAAGGCGCATAACGCGGACGCCGGCTGGAAAGCTGATACCGAATGCGCGGATTGGATGGCATGCGGTCGGGTTTGCCCGATCCCTCGCTAAAAATCCAGTTCCCATGAAGACATCGCCAAACACGTTTAAATCCGCGGCGATAGCCAGGCCATAACGAAGAGAGAGCCCGCCTTGCGAAAGACCCTGCCGAGTGAACTCGAGACCCTTAAGGAACGGTCCCTAAACGGCCTTCAACACGCCGCCATGTCGGCAACTGCCGCCCTGATCGCGTATGTGCCGACGAAGGAGTTGGGCGTGCGGGAGGGATTTTGGTCGGCGATCACCGCGATCGCCGTCGTGCAGACGGAATTCGCGGCGGTGCGCACCACCGCGCGCGACCAATTCACGGGCGCGGCAATCGGCGGCGTCATCGGCGTGGCGATCGCGCTGATCTTCGGATCGCATCTTGTCACCTACGCGGCCGCCGTTATGGCGTCCATCGTCGCATGCTGGCTCATCGGCATCGCGACCTCCGCGCGTTTAGCCGGCACCACTGCCACGATCATCCTTCTGGTTCCGCATAGCGGGTCGCCGGTTGGCGTTATGCTTGCGCGGGTGAGCGAGGTGGGATGGGGCGTTACGAGCGGCCTCGCGGTGGTGTGGCTGGTGACGCGTTTTTTACCCGGCAAGCCCCCGCCGGCCTCGCTCACGAAGCCGCATTGAACCTTCGTCCAACTATCCAAGCAGCGCCTTCATCGGGTCTTTCACGAGGTCTGGATATTCCCGCTCCGCCAGTTTTCGCCAAGTCTCAGGCATCTCGTCATAGGAGAACGATTTATAGCCTATGCCTCGTGAATAATACTCACCGGGCGCGTCGCCCATCTCCAGCCACGCCGGCCAGTTATTGATGTCGCTGAAGGCATGGCCCGCGCGCGCCATCTTGACCGAGGGATCCAGAACGTCGCTCAACGGCCCGAAATATGTCGTCAGGTCATTGTAACGAATTGGCTTTTCGCCGAGATGGGGCGATATCAGGAGGTGATCCTGCTGAATCCAGATATTGTCTCCTTGAATCCAGGCCGACCCCAAAGACCCGGTGCGGATAAGCCCGAGAGCGCCTTCCGGCGGCGGCTCCTGCCCCTCGATGGGATCGTAGGCCGCTCTCATCGGTTTGGGCGGCGCGTATTTCTTCACCTTCGGCACGCCATATTGAACGTCGACGGTCTTGCCGGTGAACGGATTTTTGAACCGCCGCATGTATTCGCCGGTATCGATATCCGTATAGAAAATGATCCCCATCCGCGAGACTTCATAGCCTCCGCCCGGCAGGTCTCGGACGGTGAAAAAACTGCCGATATGCATTTCCCAGAACGGAAACAGCTCGGCGCCCACAAGCCCGTATCGCGTCGCCTGCAGGTGCCAAAATCCAAGCTGGCCATCGAGCGAATAGCCGAGCTTTTGGAAGACATGCGACTGAACCGCCGGGTCCTTGAGGTCGAGCGCGATATTCGCGGATGCGGAGGAAGCTGATGTCACGGCCGCGGTCGCCGGGACGATCGACGCCGCGCCCGCGGCCAAAATTCCCTGCAACACCGGCCGCCGTCGCAAGGCATTGCCTTCAGTCATATCTTCTCCCTTCAATCATCGCGCATTCGGCGAGATTCGAGCATTGTTTCTTCTCAGTAGGAAAATATCCTTGGATCGCAAAGTTGAGTTGTCGTTTCGCCCGTATACCGGGTTTTAGGGACGGACAATCCCAGCGCTAAGCTTCAAACCGTTATCCCCGCCACGAAGACAGCCCATACAAGCTCCAGCTGATCGTCCCGTTCGGCTTGGCGCGTCAGCACGGACTGACCGGAAAGCGCCTTATGGAACGGATCGCCGACCAGACTCCAGATAAAGCATTTCGCCAGCTTTTCCGGGTCTCCCGCTTTGCACCGCGTCATTGCTTGCGCCCGTTCGATGGCGTTGCGGCAACGGTCTATGAAGCTCGACCCGAAATTATCCGCGGCGGCGCAGGCGAGTTCCGGAAACGGTTCGGCCTCGGCGATGACGATCCGGAATAGCCGAATAAATTCGGCATCGAGAACAGCGTTCAGCGCGGCGCCCCCGAGCGATTTAAGCTCCGCGAGCGGATCGCCATCGATCACGCCATCATCCGGTCCAGCGACTAGCGAGTCGATCCGACGACGGATCACCTCACGGAATAGGGCCGCCTTATCCGGAAACCTGCGATAGAGCGTCTGCTTGCCGACACGGGCGCGAAGCGCGACCGTCGCCATCGATGTGGCGCCGTATCCCTTCTCGATGAAGAGCGCGTCGGCCACCCCGATCACGTGATCGCCAAGGGCCTCCGCCTGCCCCTTAAGCGGCCTCCCAGCGCGAATGTTTGCTCTTTCCACAGCAATTCCCCCTTGCCAAACCGCCGTTTATCAGGTTTATCCGAAACGGTACAGGCCTGTTCTATTTCCCGCCGCCTATCGAAGGTGTTTCCATGCCAGACGGTCAACAGAACGCAACCCTGACCGAAGGTTCAACGAACGCATCCCCCCGCAAGCCGAGTCGCCGCCGGTTTCTGATCCTCGGCGTCGCGGTCGTCGCCCTGGTGGGCGTCGCTTTCTGGCTCATTAACTGGTGGACCACCGGAAGGTTCGTCGAAACGACCAATAACGCCTATCTCCAGGCCGATTCAGTGGTCATCTCCCCCAAGATCAGTGGTTACGTGAAGGAGGTGCTGGTTCGGGACAACGAATTGGTCGCGGCCGGGGCGCCGCTCGCGCGTATCGACAGCGCACCGTATCAGGCCGCTCAGGATATGGCGGAGGCGGAGATCGCCCAGCGACGCGCCGACCTCGTGCGGTTCCAGGCGGACGCGGCCCGGCAGGAGGCAGCGCGGGCGGAAGCCGTGGCGCAGGTTTCAGTCGCCGAGGCCGCGGCGCGATTCGCCGCCGAGGACGCGGCGCGATTTCAACGGCTCGCCAAGACGGGCGCCGACACGACCCAGCGCCGCGATCAGGCCGAATCGGTGCGCGACCAGACGGCGGGACAGGCGACGGCCGCGCGCGCCGCCGTCGACACGGCGTCACGACAACTGGATTCGCTTAAGGCCCAGATCGGCCAGGGCGAGGCCGCGCTCCAGGCCGCGCAAGCGAGGGTCAAGGGCACGCGCAGCGATTTGGACGGGGTGACGGTTGAATCGCCCATCGCCGGCCGGGTCGGCGACAGAACCATCCGAATTGGGCAATTCGTTCAGCCAGGGACAAGGATGATGACCATCGTCCCCATGGCGGATATCTATCTCGTCGCCAATTTCAAGGAGACCCAGGTCGGGCGCATGAGGCCGGGACAGCCTGTCGCGGTGACGATCGACGCGCTGCCGGACGCGAAAATAAGCGGAACCGTCGATAGCCTGGCGCCGGGCACCGGGACGGAATTCGCGCTCCTTCCGCCAGAAAACGCTACCGGCAATTTCACCAAGATCGTCCAGCGCGTGCCGGTGCGCATCCGGCTTAACGCCGACTCCGCGACACGCGAATTGCTGCGCCCAGGACTGTCAGCCGAGGTCGAGGTCAACACAAAAACAGGGGCTTCGCAGTGACAGCCTCGGAAACGGCGGGGCCGCCCCCGAGTTCCCGCGCGTGGTTCGCGGTGGCCGGCGCCATTTTTGGCACGTTCATGGCGCTGCTGGACGTGTCGGTCACCAATGCGTCGCTGCCCCAAATCCAAGGCGAGATCGGGGCGACCGGTACGGAAGGCACCTGGATCGGCACCGGCTATCTGGTGGCCGAGATCGTGATCATTCCGTTGACCGCGTGGCTGACGCGGATGCTTGGGTTGCGCAATTTCCTTCTAACCGCGGCGATCCTGTTTACGATCTTTTCCACGTTGTGCGGCCTCGCCAACAGCTTACCGCAGATGATCGTCGGCCGCGTGGGGCAAGGACTGGCCGGGGGCGCGATGATCCCGTCATCCCTCACCATCATCGCAACGCGCCTCACGGACAAGCAACGACCGCTCGGCCTCGCGATCTACGCCTCGGTGGCTGTGTTCGCGCCGGTTATCGGCCCGGTAGTGGGCGGGTGGCTGACGGAGAATCTGAACTGGCACTGGCTGTTCTTCATGAACCTGCCTATCGCCGTGGTGCTGGTGATTTTGCTGCTGGTGGGCATCGAAAAGGCCCGCCCGAACTGGCTTGAACTCGAAAAGGCGGACTGGCTGGGCATTCCCGGCCTTGCCCTGTTCCTCGGCGGGTTGACGATCATCCTGGAGGAAGGCCAGCGCGAAAACTGGTTCGATTCCCCGCTGATAACCTGGCTTAGCCTCTTCTGCGCGATCGGATTCATTCTGGTGATGATCGCGCAGTTCACATCGCCGCATCCCGTGGTCAAGCTCAAACTGCTGCTGAAGGTGAGCTTTGCCGCGGTCTTCGGGATCATGCTGCTGGCGGGGGCTGGGGCGTTCACGCTGCTCTATGTCGTTCCGGTCTTTTTGGGCACGATCGCCGGATATAACGCCGAGCAGACTGGCCAAGTGGCGATGTTCACTGGCCTGGCCACGTTCATCATGATGCCGCTGCTGATGGTCCTAATGGCGCGCGTCGACATCAGGTTGATTGTCGGAACCGGCTTGCTGCTTTTCGGCATCGGGTGCCTGAGCAACCTCGATCTTACGGTCATGAGCGTCGGACATGATTTCACATTGGCGCTTCTGATCAATGGAGCGGGTCAATCGTTAGTCGGGTTGCCGCTCAGCCAGGCGGCGACCACCGGCCTTAACGAACAAGACATCCCCGACGGCACAGCATTATTCAGCATGGCGCGCAATCTGGGCGGCTCGCTCGGCCTCGCCCTGACAGGCATTCTGATCGACCGACGATCCGCCTTCCATGTCGAACAGCTTGGGCAGGCGACCACCGCGAACGGCATCGCCGGGCAGGAGCGCATCGCCCGAATCGCCGGCGGCATGATGAACGGCGGCGCCGACCCTCATGTGGCGACAATGCGCGCGCTGCGGACCATCGCGGGCGAGGTCCAGCGTCAGGCGCTGGTGATGAGCTATGTCGATGGTTTTTGGATCATGGGCTTCGCGCTGATCTTCGCCATTCCCCTCGTGTTTTTTCTGAAACGCCCAACCGGCGCCGGCACCGCGATGGCGCATTGAGGCTGTGATGATGTTGTCCTCAACGAAATTCGCGGCCTCGGTCGCTCTGATGACTCTCAGCGCCTGCACGGTCGGGCCGGATTACGCCGGACCGCCCGATATCGCTCCCTCCGCCAGTCACCGGGCCAGTTTCGTACAGGCCGAGAGCGCCACGCCGTTGGCCGAGCCGCAATCGGAATGGTGGCGGGCGTTTGGCGATCCGAAACTGGATCGCCTGATTGACGCCGCGATGAGCGCGAATGCCGATATCGCGGGGGCCATCGCGCGGCTGGGCGAATCGCGGGCGGTATTGCGCGGATATGAGGCGAATGAAGGCCCGCAAGCAACGATCGGCGCCGGCTATGCCCGGTCCCTGCCCTCGTTCGCCGAGTTCGGCATTCCCTCATTCCCCGGCCTGACACTCAAGGATTTCAATCTGTACCAGGCCAATTTCGACGCGAGCTGGGAGATCGACCTTTTCGGCGGCAAGCGCCGCGCGACGGAGGCGGCTTCGGGTGACGCGAAGGCGGCCCTGGCCGATATCGCCGATGTGCGCCTGTCGGTCGCCGCGGAGACGGCCGAGGCCTATCTGGAGTTGCGCAGCCAGCAGGCGCGGCTGAAACTGCTATCCCGCTCGAGCGACCTGGACGGCGCGCAGGTCGCGTTGATCCAGACACGGATCACGGAGGGAACGGCATCCTCGCTCGATCTCGAACGCATCCGGGCGCAGCAGGAGGCGACTCTTGGCGAGCTTCCGTCCGTACGCGCGGCGATCACGGTGCAGCTAGACCGGCTCGCCATCCTGACCGGGCAGGAACCGGGCGCGTTGGACTCTGAACTGATCGAGCCTGAAGCGATGCCGATGCCGCCCGCCAAGGTTACGGTTGGCGATCCGGCGGGGCTGCTCAGGCGACGCCCGGATATTCGCGCGGCGGAGCAGCGCCTGGCGGCGGAGACGGCCTTTATCGGCGCCGAGACCGCCGATTTGTTCCCGAAGGTGACGCTGACCGGCGATATTGGGATCGAGGCGAATACGCTCGGCAAGTTCCCGACCTCGAACGCGTTCATCTATTCGGTGGGGCCGTCGATCTCTTGGGCGGTGTTGGATTTCAACCGGGTGCATGCGCGGATCGATCGGGCCGATGCGACGCGTGACGAGGCGCTGGCGCGGTACCGAGGGGTGGTTCTAGCGGCGCTGCAGGATGCGGAATCCGCGCTCACGCGTTACGCAAGGCAGATCGAAACCGTCGCCGCGCGCAAGCGAGCGCTTGAATCGGCGGCGCGCGCCGCCACGCTTGCCGCGCAGCGTTACCGGGAAGGCGCGGCAAGCTCGCTCGAAACCCTCGACGCGGATCGGCAACG
This sequence comes from Alphaproteobacteria bacterium, assembly GCA_903970575.1. GTDB lineage: Bacteria > Pseudomonadota > Alphaproteobacteria > BOG-932 > Roseiterribacteraceae > BOG-932. The sequence goes on along the minus strand of CAJCJC010000098.1, from coordinate 2,440 downwards.
ACTGATGGCGGACGATCAGCTCAACAGCGCGGAGGCGGATTTGTCCAGGGATTACGTCGCGTTGCAGAAAAGCCTTGGCCTCGCCTGGGCCGGAGATCGGGCCTGAGGCGTGTGATCCGATGATCCGCATGAAACGGGTAACAGCACGCACTCATTTTGGGAGCAATCGAATTCGCTGGATATAAAAAAAGCTGCGGCGCGCTCAAGTCGCCGCAGCATAAATCTATAAACTCAATATTAAGACCCGGGCGCCACGAGGACAGTCGTTTCCGACGGTTTCGAATCGGTAGCGACGCCGGGGTTTTGAATAGCCGTCATCGGAATCTTTACTTCCGCCGGGAAGTTATAATTCGCACCTGTGGCCGCATCTACTCCCATGCCGATAATACCGCCAGCCAAGATGTTGCCGGCGGTGGCGCCGTTGAAATGCGACTCGATCTTATAGGTCGCTTCCTGGAACCCGTCTTTTTTACACGCGGCGACAAAGCCGCCGTCGCGGCTATCCTCGGCCGGCGCAAGGATTGTCTTGCCACCAGAAAATCGCATTACACCATCAGCGTCAGCCGCTCCGCCCTTTCCGCCACGATGAGACGCAGCGGACTCAACCACTCGGCCATCGCCGCCTTGAACCCGGCGTCGGACACGGCCGCCAGATCGAGTTCCACGATGCGGTCGTGAAGCGCAACCGCCTCGTCGACAAGACGAACGTCGATCCCCTCCAATAGGCTCAAAATCCCCCGCTCGTCGCGATGGCGAAGCCAGATCCAGTCATTGGCTGGGGTGGGCGCGGCGCGGATCGCGGTGGCGACGGCCTCAATCATGCCGCCGCAGCGTTCCAAGGCGCGCGCCTGCTCGAATTTGCCGCGGTCGGGAAAGGCATCGCCGCGCATCGGCGCCGGCAGGTTAACGCGGCGATACTCCGATTCGAGGCCTCGCAGAAACGCCCGCGCCTGCGCCAGAATCCCGCTGACCTTGGCGCGGATCAGAAGATCGTCGGCGCGAAGCTGGTTCTCGATTTTGTAGAAATTGTAACCCCACCCAATGAACAGAAAGGTGGCGGCCCGCCTAATCGGGCCGGCGCTTGAAAGAGCGTCCATATCGTCACGCACCGCGCATTTTAGGCCGGTCTGTCGGTCAGCCCGTCCAGCGGCAAGGTTGAAAGGCTCGTGAGCGCGCCGCCGCCGATGGTGAATGGCGCGCCGATCGCGATATTGGGGGCCGAAACCAATCCTTGCTCCGTCATCTTCAGCGCGGCGTACATGCGCACCGCGTCGAGCGCGGATAGGCCGAGCGCCTTCAGGCTGACGATCTCGCGCATCCGCTCGTCCTTGGGATGCACGAGCACCTTGAGGTCGTTCAAATGCAGGCCGTAAATCTTGAGGAAGGAAGAAAGATGCTCCTTCACGAGATCGGAAATCTCGTGGATGCGCTCATTCACCGACTCGAGCGGCGTTACCTGGATCACTTGATTGACCGCCTGCTCGATCACCGGGCCTGCGTATTGCACGAGTTCGGAGACCAGGATCGTTTGTCCCGCGAATGGCATGTGCGTCACCAAGGCCAGCGCGTCTTCCTTGGAATCGACATGAATGTAGAAATCCACCTGATAGACGAGTTCGGCCATTTCCCGCGAGGTGGCGATGCCGGTCGTCTTGGCGAGCAGCTTGGCGCGGGCGACATAGATCGGCTCATAGAGCCAAGGCGACGCGCCACCAAAGAAGCCCTGAACGAAACTGCCCAGGATGGGTATATCGGGTGTCTGGATCGGATATTGCCCTGTCTCGTAAACCGCCAGAACCGCGCCGCGCGATTTCAGGACCGCGAATTCATTGGTCTCCACGGTCAGCAGGGAACCGGTGACGATATTCTCGTCCGGCACTTTGAAGGCGATAACCTCCGGCGTCATGAAGCTGATGCCATTGCGATCGAGCGTGGTGATAACCTGACGCGTAATGGCCATGGATGGCTCCTGGAGATAGAAATGAAAGGCCTGGACAGGTTTGCACGCAAAAGATAATCTGTCAATCAAAAATGATGTATATTCTGGCATATATAGAGGCAACACAGTGCTGACAGGCGATCAGATCGCCGCCGCGCGCCGACTGGCCGGCATGCGCTCGCAGGCCGATCTGGCCGCCGCCGCCGGAGTAAGCCGGCCGACCGTGGAACGGGCGGAGGCCGCGCGGAGCCTGATCCCCAGCATGAACGCGGACGCGATGTCGCGCATCATCCGCGCCCTCGAGGCCGCCGGAATCGAATTTCACCTTGGCGACGGCGCGTCGCTGGCGGGAGAAGTGGGGATGAGGCGAAGGCCGGCCGCGGCAGGTTAGGAGGAGCCCGGCAGCACGTTTTGCGCCTTGCGCGCCGCGCTCGCCGCCTCCTCCGCGCTTACGGCGGCGGCTGCGGCGGCGGCCTTCGCGGCGGCGGCGTCATTGTCCAT
>CAJCJC010000097.1 GCA_903970575.1 Alphaproteobacteria bacterium | reverse complement strand
CATTGAGCTGGAGCGATTGGGCGAGCCGATCGGGAAACAGGACCAATATATCGCGGCGTATGGGGGCGTGACCTGCTTTACGTTTCACAAGGACGATCGGGTTACCGCGGAGCCGTTGCGGGTCTCGATGGATACGATGTTCGACCTTGAGGACAATCTGCTGCTGTTCTTCACCGGGTTTTCGCGCAGCGCCAGCGGCATTCTGAAGGATCAGCATGTCAAGTCGCAAAAGAGCGACGCGGATATGTTGGCCAACCTCGACTATGTGAAGACATTGGGGTACCGCAGCAAAGAGGCGCTGGAGGCGGGACGGACGAGCGAGTTCGGCGCGCTGATGCACGAGCATTGGGAGCATAAAAAGCGTCGTTCCGGCGGTATGAGCAACCCTAAGATCGACGAATGGTACGAGCTTGGCATGCGCAACGGAGCCATCGGCGGGAAGCTGGTGGGCGCCGGGGGTGGCGGATTTTTGATGTTCTACGCCACGGACAGAGCGAAATTGCGCCACGAAATGACGAATGCCGGGCTGGAGGAGGTTCGGTTCCGCTTCGATTTCGAGGGGACTAAGGTCGTGCTGTCTTGAGGTATCCGGCCTGATGCACCCGGTTGCGATCCTGGCCGGCGGTCTTGCGACCCGCTTGCGCCCGATAACCGAAAAAATTCCCAAGGCGTTGGTCGACGTGGCCGGACAGCCGTTCATTTGCCGCCAGTTGCTTTATCTGCGTGAGCAAGGCGTGAGCAAGGTGGTCCTATGCATCGGCTATCTGGGAGAGCAGATCGAGGCCGTGGTGGGCGACGGGAACCAGTTTGGGTTAAGCGTGCTTTATGCCCCGGACGGTCCGAAATTGCTCGGCACGGGGGGCGCGCTCAGGCAAGCGCTGCCGTTGCTGGGCGACGATTTCTTCGTCCTGTATGGCGACTCGTTTCTTCCGGTCGATTTCGCGCAGGTCCAGGCGGCCTATGCCAAGTCAGGCAAGCCCGCCCTTATGACCGTATTGCGCAATGCAAATCGATGGGATAAAAGTAACGTTCTGTTCCGAAATGGACAATTAATTCAATATAATAAGCATAACCCGTCTTTGGATATGGAGTATATCGATTACGGCTTGGGAATTATATCGGCAGGCTGTATAGATGCTTTCCCGCTCGGTCAGGCTTTCGATTTAGCGGATATTTATCAGCAATTGTCGCTTGAGGACAGGCTGGCGGGTTTTGAAGTCCATGAGCGCTTCTACGAGATCGGTTCTCATAGCGGCCTGAGAGAGACCGAAGACTATTTTCGCGGGAAAGGAATAGCATGACCTACGCCAAGCAGCATCTCGATGAAGCCATCGAGATTATTCAGAAAATAGACATGGACGCCGTCGAGGGGATGGCCGATTTGTTGGCTGGCGTCAAAGCGGACGGCGGACGACTGTTTTTCCTGGGCGTCGGCGGCAGCGCGGGCAACTGCTCCCACGCCGTGAACGATTTCCGCAAAATCGTCGGCATCGAATCCTATGCGCCCACCGATAACGTTTCCGAGCTGACGGCGCGGACCAATGACGAAGGGTGGGGCACGATTTTCGTCGCCTGGCTCAAGACGAGCAAGCTTTTGCCCAAGGACGCCATCTTCATATTCTCCGTCGGCGGCGGGAACCTCGAGAAGAATATCAGCCCGAATCTTGTCGAAGCGCTGAAATACGCGAAGGAAGTGGGGGCGAAGATCACCGGCGTCGTGGGGCGTGACGGCGGCTATACCGCCCAAGCGGCGGATGTCTGCGTGATTATCCCGACCGTCAATCCTGAAAATATCACGCCGCATTCGGAGGCGTTCCAGGCTGTCATCTGGCACCTGCTGGTGTCTCACCCCAAGCTCAAGGCCAATCAGACGAAGTGGGAGTCGGCCGTTCGGTGAGTTCAGCCGCGGTGTTTCTGGACCGGGACGGGGTCATCAATCGCGCGATCGTGCGCGAGGGGAAACCGTTTCCGCCAGGGTCTCTGGATGAGTTGGAAATTCTGGACGGCGTCGACGAAAGCCTGAGGGCGTTGAAGGACGCTGGATTCAAATTGATCGTCGTGACCAACCAACCGGATGTGGCGCGGGGGACGGTTTCAAAAACGCTGGTCGAGGACATCAATCGCGCGCTTCAGGATGCTTTGCCGCTGGACTCGATCTTGAGCTGTTTTCATGACGGGGCCGATCAATGCGATTGCAGAAAACCCAAGCCCGGTTTATTGCTCGCCGCGGCGCGGGAATGGGATATCGATCTGCCCGCGAGTTATATGGTGGGCGACCGCTGGCGCGATGTGGAGGCAGGCAGGGCGGCAGGCTGCATGACGTTCTTCGTCGACTACCAGTACGATGAAAAGCAACCTGACGCCTATGATTTTCGTGTTGGATCCCTGCGGGAAGCCGCTCAAATCATCTTACAGAGAATGGAAGCGACATGACTTCGATCGACCAGCTTAAAGTGAAAATATTCGCGGACGGCGCCGATAAGGCCGGCATGCTGGAGATGTATGCGAAGCCTTTCGTCAAAGGCCTGACGACGAACCCGACCCTGATGCGCAAGGCGGGCATATCGGATTATCGCGCCTTCGCGCTCGACATCCTGACCGAGATTCCGGACCGGCCGCTTTCATTCGAAGTTTTCTCGGATGATTTCGCCGAGATGGAGCGCCAGGCGCTCGAGATCGCGAGCTGGGGCGATAATGTCTACGTGAAAATTCCGGTGACCAACACGAAGCGCGAAACCTGTTACGCGCTGGTGAAGCGGCTGGCGGATGAGGGCGTGAAACTCAACGTCACCGCCATCATGACGCTGACGCAGGTGCGCAATGTGGTGGCAGCGCTGAACCCCGACGCGGCCAGCTACGTGTCCGTGTTCGCCGGCCGGATCGCCGATACGGGGCGCGACCCGGTGCCGTTGATGTCGGCGGCGGTGGAAATGCTGAAGGTCAATCCCAAGGCCGAGCTGATTTGGGCGAGCCCGCGCGAATTGCTCAATATTTTCCAGGCCGACGAAATCGGATGCCAGGTCATTACGGTGACGAATGACATTCTGAAGAAGCTGGCGCTTGTCGGTTACGATCTGGATGAATACTCGCTGGATACGGTCAAGATGTTTTACAACGACGCGACCGCCGCCGGGTTTAATATCTAATCCAGATAGGATGGCGGGATGAGGCGGCGGCCTTCCCTGCCCTTTTAGAAGCAATTATCCACGGCGCGGCGGTGGCGGAGATATTCGTCGCCGACAGCGGCGCGCAGGTCATATTCGAAGCTTTCCTCGGCGGCGCGCTCGCCGGCCTGGAAAGCGGCTTGCTGATCGTTGGTGTCGGCCAGGGTGGCTTTATAGGCCTCGGTCCGCGCGCGGATGAGATTGTCGCGCAGCGCGTGGAGACCGGCCTGGGAGATATGCGGGTGGATGTCGCAGCGCACGACATCCTTTTGATCGAACCACATATAGGCGTAGGTCAAAAGCGCCGCCACCGCCGCCGCGAAAATGTAACCGCCGATCCGGCCCAGACCCATCGCCATCCTCCTGTCGCTCGATGCGGGCGGCGTTCAGCATTGAAGCATGCTTAATGCGCCGCCGGTCCTCGCGACGGTGTGAAGACCAGATTGGGGCGGGGATGGCAAGCGGGATAGGGGCAGGGTTCGATAAGAAAGGTGTGCGCGGTCATGTCGGTTTGAAGACTCCATGGTCCAGATTCGCCAAGCACATGCCGGCATCGAGGCGCTCCGAGTAATATGAATCCGCGATGTCTTGGAGAACCTGACGGGCCTTTATGGGCTCCAGCGCCAAGGTCAACTTCGCGGCCTTTAGCCTCACATGCGGCGCCGGATGTATGTAAAGTGGAATGAGGGCGCTCCGCGCATCGCCATCGCGCGATTTCAACTCCTTCTCAATGGCGTCCATCAGCCAATAGAGCCGAGTATATTCCTCGATATCCTGAATTCGCCAGGCCTGACCCTGGGCTATGCCGTTATCAGTGAAATCACTGACCAATTGGCTGATGGACATTTCAGAGAGGGGAACGCTCATCATTGCTTCAGCACTCCAACTTCACTAGAGCGGTAAGGGTTTTATTTGAATCGGATAATGTCAATCGTCATTGCGAGCGCAGCGAAGCAATCCAGGACTGCCGGTGCGTGGAATTCCTGGATTGCCGCGTCGCTTCGCTCCTCGCAATTGTATGGGTGAACGAAACTAAACTATATTGTTCTAAAGTCTCGCGGCCCACTTTTACGCGTTCCGCCCAATCTCTATCTGTTAGAAAAGGGGATTGGAGTCAGGTCGGAATGAAGGCGCCACGATCCAACTGGAAGAGGCACATGCCGGCATCGGGAGACTCCGAGTATTTCGAATCCGCGATGTCCTGCACAACCCGCCGCGCCTTTTCCGGCTCCAGCGCCAGTGTCCTCCTCGCGGCCGTCAGCCTGACACGAATCACCGGATGGGTGTAAAGTGGAATCAGTGGTCTGCGCATATCGCCGTCGCGCCCTTTCAACTCCTCAATGATGGCCTCGATCAGGTCATAAAGCCGATTAAACTCCTCGACATCCATAATACGCCATGCCTGGCCCTGGGCTATGCCGAGTTCCACGAACTCTTTGACCAATTGGCTGACGCACATTTCGGATAGAAGAACCGCCGTCATTGCTTCAGAACTCCGAACCTGACCAAGGCCTCACGACCGACTCTTACCCGTTCCGCCCAATCCTTATCTCTTAGATATAATCGAGGCGAGAGGCCGCCAAAATCGTTATTTGGCGTACTATACCATCCGTTCATTTCCCAATGCTTCAATGTCGAGATACGCACTCTGTTTTCAGGGGATTCAATTTGCGATTCCGAGAAACCAGCGCCGCGCGCGGGGTTTTGCTCGACGATGTGATGAATATCGTACCCCTTCGCGGGCCGAGCGGCATCTGCATTCAATTCCGCGAGGGTCTTCGGGCCGCTGAGATAGGCGTTGATAAAGGGCAGATATTGATAAAGCCAGACGCCCAACTGGATGACGACCAGGGCCTCGCCCACGCCGGGCACGAGGGCAAGGACCCCTCGCCTTAACAGCCACATAGCGACATCCTTGATGATGGCGTTCCGCAGTTGCGCGGTCGGCGGCTCTTCCTCGGGAACGACGGGCGGATCGTCGGGACGCGGGAGCCAGTTGTGGCCGATGCCGGGGCTCGGGGTGGGCTCAGCCGGAGATGGCGGTTCCGCGCCGGCTGACGTGGATGGCGATTGCTGGCCGGGGGCGAAGCGGCCGCCTTGGCGGGCCGGGGCTCCTTGAGGCCAGCGTGGGTGTTTGGTTTCGTCCCATTCTTTTTCAAGCCAGTCCCGTTCCAGCGCGATGGCGGCCGCGGCGAATGGATCGAAAAGCCGCGCGAGGACCGTCAGGTTTCCCGTGCCCCAGGGAGCGCTTAGGCCGCCGACCGGCAGGGCAGCCGGTTCGATGCCGAACCTGGCCGCCACCACCGACATCAGGGCGGCGCCCTCCGGCGACACGCGATCGAGTTTCGACAGGTCAAGAGCGTTTTGCGCGGCCGCCTCATCGCCGACGGTGAGATA
>CAJCJC010000096.1 GCA_903970575.1 Alphaproteobacteria bacterium | reverse complement strand
CCGATCACGATCGACACGCCGGTGATCCTGGCGCCGATGACTGGCGTCACCGATCTGCCAGGCCGTTTGACTGCGTCCGCACAGGGCGCCTCCTACGTCGCGACCGAGATGGTCGCCTGCGCGGAATTCGCGCAAGGTCGGCCCGACGTCGTCCGCCGCGCCGCGATTGGCGATGGGCTTGCGCTGATGGTCGTGCAACTCGTCGGGTCCGAGCCTGCCTGGATCGCGGCGGGAGCCCGCATGGCCGAACGGGCTGGGGCTGACATCATCGATCTCAACATGGGTTGTCCCGCCAAGGAGGTAACCGGCTTTCAGGCGGGGTCCGCCTTGATGCGCGACCTCGACAGCGCGCTTGACCTCATCCGCGCCGCCGTTGACGCAACCTCCCGCCCGGTGACCCTCAAGATGCGACTCGGTTGGGATGACGATTCCCAGAACGCGCCCGAGCTTGCGTTTCGGGCGGAGCAGGCGGGAATCGCGGCCGTGACTGTCCATGGGCGTACGCGCAATCAATTCTATGACGGTGCCGCCGATTGGGCCGGCGTGGCGGCGGTCAAGGCCGCGACCCGTCTTCCGGTGATTGTCAATGGCGATATCGTCGACGCTCAGTCCGCGCGCCGCGCTCTATCCCTGTCGAACGCCGACGCTGTGATGATCGGGCGCGGCGCCTACGGTCGCCCGTGGATCGCCGCCGCGCTGGACCGTCATCTCGAAACGGGTTTGGATTTGCCCGAACCGGACCGCGCATCGCGACTGGAGATCGTGCTCGATCATTTCCGCGATGCGTTGCTATTTTATGGCGACCGCGTCGGTCTTCGGATATTCCGCAAGCACCTTGGCTGGTACGTCGAGCGCGCCCCCTGGCCGGCCGACCCGGAAGCGCGGCGCGCCGCCAAATCGCGCCTGTGCCGCCTTGAAACTCCCGCCGAGGTCGAGGCAGCGCTGACCGAATTTTGGATTGAAGACCGTGTTCAATAGCTAATCGTCAACCGGCCTTTATCCGCTTCGCGGCCTCGATCGCGCCATAGGTCAGGACCGCGTCCGCCCCGGCGCGGCGGAAGCAGAGTAGCGTCTCCAAGAGCGCGGTTTCGTAGTCAAGCGCCCCGGCTTGGGCCGCGAATCGTAGCATCGCGTACTCGCCGCTCACATGGTACGCGAATGTCGGGACGCCGAATCCCGTCTTGATGCGGTGGATAATGTCGAGATAAGGAAGGCCGGGTTTCACCATCACCATATCCGCGCCCTCGGCCAGATCGAGCTCGATCTCGCGCAGGGCCTCGTCACCGTTTCCGACGTCCATCTGGTAGGTGCGCTTGTCGCCCTTGAGCAGACCTCGCGTCGACAGGGCGTCACGAAACGGACCATAGAAGGTCGACGCGTATTTGGCCGCGTAAGAGAGGATTTGCACGTCACGATAGCCAGCATCGTCAAGGGTTTGCCGGATCGCGCCCACGCGACCATCCATCATGTCGGATGGCGCAACGATATCGACCCCGGCTTCGGCTTCCGCAAGCGCCTGCCGGCAAAGAATCTCCACCGTCTCGTCGTTCAGAATCCTGCCGTCCACCAGAAGGCCGTCATGGCCGTGGGTGGTGTAGGGGTCGAGCGCGACATCGGCGATTAGGCCTATTCCAGGCACGTCGCGCTTGATCCGGGTCAATGCGCGTCCAAGCAGATTGTCGACCTTGAGAGCCTCCGCCCCGTCCGTGGATTTCAGCTCCGGCGCGATCGCTGGGAACAGCGCCAAGGCGGGAATGCCGAGTTCCGCCGCATTCGCCGCGATCTCTCCGGCAAGGTCGATCGAGACTCGTTCGACCCCGGGCATCGTCGCGATCGACTCGCGCCTGTTTTCACCCTCGATAATGATGATCGGCAGGATCAAATCTGAGATCGCGATTCGATTTTCGGCGACGAGACGGCGGCTCCACTCGCTCTGACGCGTTCTTCTGAGGCGTGTCGCCGGATAAACCATGATTTAACCTTTGAGAAAGTGTAGGAAATTTGTTTCGATGATTCGTGGTTACAACGTTAGTCTGTCAAACAATACACGCTCATAGCTGTCTTAAGGGAGAATCACAGTGCCGTCCTACTACGAAACCATCCATGTGATCGAGCGGCTGCATCGACAATCCCTCGATGTCATGAAGCTCGAACTCGATCGGTTGGGCGTGGAGGACATCAATAACGTTCAAAGCTTGATCTTATATAGCATTGGCGCCGATCAGTTGACGGTCGGTGAGCTGACGCTGCGGGGATATTACCTGGGATCGAACGTCTCCTATAACCTCAAGAAAATGGTCGAGGCCGGGTATCTCGTTCAGGAGCGTTCATTGCACGACAGGCGTTCGGTGCGGATCAAAGTATCGGCCAAGGGGAAAGCCTTGCGAAGCAAGTTGGATGAGTTTTTTGACCGCGACGCCAAGCAGCTGATGAATTCCGGGATGGGGCCCGATCAGCTCACCGCGCTGGGCGATGAACTTGGTAAGCTGGAACGTTTCTGGGCGTCGCGCACGGATACGCAAATGCGGGCGGGCTAGCGTTCGGGTCGGACGCTCCCGCGCATCGATGCGCCCAGATATGGTGGTTTTGCGCCGCAAGCGGTGGTAGGTTCCGTGTTACACGCCCGCTATTGCTGCGAGCGCTCAAACTCCTTCTCGCCAAATCGATCCCCGAGAGTCGCCGCATGAACCACGCAGCCCCGGTCTTAACCTCGTCCCGCGATGCGATTTTCAATTTCTTCAATGCCGGCCTCGGGTCGGTCGATCCGGCTGTCGCGAAGGCCATCGCCGGAGAACTTGGCCGCGAACAGGACCAGATCGAACTGATCGCCTCGGAGAACATCGTCTCCAGGGCGGTGCTTGAGGCGCAGGGCTCTTTGATGACCAACAAATACGCCGAGGGATATCCTGGAAAGCGCTATTATGGCGGGTGCGAATTCGTCGATGAGGTTGAGTTGCTCGCGATCGAGCGCGCGAAGGCGTTGTTCGGCTGCGCCTACGCCAATGTCCAGGCCCATTCGGGCAGTCAGGCCAACCAGTCGGTAATGCTTGCCCTCTTGAAGCCCGGCGATACGATCCTCGGAATGTCCCTCGATGCTGGCGGGCATCTCACGCACGGCGCCGCGCCAAACCTCTCGGGCAAATGGTTCAACGCCGTGCAATACGGCGTCAGGCTTCAGGATGGGCTGATCGATTACGATCAAGTCGAGTCGCTCGCGCGGGAGCACAGGCCCGCGATGATCATCGCGGGTGGATCGGCGTATGCGAGGGCAATCGATTTCCCGCGCTTTCGCAAGTTGGCTGACGAAGTCGGCGCGATCTTCATGGTCGATATGGCCCACTACGCGGGGCTGGTCGCCGCCGGCCTGTATCCAAGCCCGCTGCCGCACGCCCATATCGTGACCTCCACCACGCACAAGACTTTGCGCGGTCCGCGCGGCGGTCTCGTCCTGTCCAATGACGAGGCGATCGGCAAGAAGATCAATTCCGCGATATTTCCGGGTCTTCAGGGTGGTCCCTTGATGCATGTGATCGCCGCCAAGGCTGTCGCGTTCGGCGAGGCGCTGACCGACGATTTCAAATCCTATGCGAAGTCTGTCCTGGACAACGCCAGGCAGCTTGCATCCACCCTTCAGGCAGGCGGGCTCGATATCGTGTCCCAGGGCACCGATTGTCACCTGATGTTGGTCGATCTCAGGCCAAAGGGGGTGACCGGCAAGGCCGCCGAGGCAAGCCTGGAGCGCGCCGGGATGACCTGCAATAAGAACGCCATTCCATTCGACCCCGAAAAACCGACCATCACTTCTGGAATCCGTTTGGGTAGCCCGGCGGCGACGACTCGCGGTTTTGGCCTGTCCGAGTTTCGTCAGGTCGGCGAGATGATCCTCGAGGTGCTGGACGCGCTGTCGACCAACGGTGACGATAACGCGCCGGTCGAATGTCGGGTCCGCGAGCGCGTTCGTGCGCTTTGCGCCCGCTTCCCAATCTATCAATCCCCAATCCATCCAATACTATAGAAGAGTCAGATGCGCTGTCCGTTCTGCGGTAACGACGATACGCAGGTAAAGGATTCTCGGCCGACGGAGGATAACGCGGCCATTAGGCGGCGCCGTATCTGCGGCAACTGCGGCGCTCGATTCACGACGTTCGAGCGGGTGCAGCTACGCGAATTGACGGTCGTCAAAAGCAGCAACGATCGGGAACCTTTCGATCGGGAGAAGCTCTTACGGTCCATGCGCATCGCGCTCCGCAAGAGGCCCGTCGAGGCCGACCGTGTCGAACGCGTCGTCAATTCGATTGTTCGTCAGTTGGAAAGTTCCGGCGAAACGGAAATTCCTTCAAAGCAGGTGGGCGAAATGGCGATGCAGGCGCTGGGCCAGCTCGATCAGATCGCCTATATCCGGTACGCGTCAGTGTATCGAAATTTCCGCGAGGCTTCGGATTTCAATGAATTCCTCGACGGGCTCCGCGTCGATATCGACTGACCCGCGATGAAGGTGACGCCAAGCGACACGCTCCATATGAGGTCGGCGCTCGCTTTGGCGGGACGCGGGCTGGGCGGCGCGTGGCCCAACCCGGCGGTTGGGTGCGTTATCGTCAAGGACGGAGTCGTTGTCGGGCGTGGCTGGACCCAGCTGGGTGGCAGGCCCCACGCGGAGACCGAAGCCCTCGGGGCCGCT
>CAJCJC010000095.1 GCA_903970575.1 Alphaproteobacteria bacterium | reverse complement strand
GCGAAATCCACCAGGATCAAGCGGCCGCCCGGACGCAACACGCGCCCCGCCTCAAGGATCGCCCGAGCCGGATCGATCAGGAAATGCAGCACCATGTGCGACAGCACCAGATCGAAGCTGTTATCGGCGAAGGGAAGATTTTCGGCGGCGGCGCGGCGCAGCGTGCAATGGCGGAATTCCGGCCCATCCAGATTGGCGCGGGCGATGGCTAGCATTTCGCGTGACAGGTCGACCCCCACCGCGCGCTCGGCGATGCCGGCGTAAAGCCGCAGCATCCGGCCGGTGCCGGCGCCAAGATCGAGCAAATCGCCGATCTTCCCAGCCGGCAGCAAATCTTGAATGGCGCGCTCAACCTCCGCCTCGGGAATATGGAGGGAACGGATCGCATCCCACTCGGCGGCGTGGCGCTGAAAATAGGTTTCGGCCCCAACCGCGCGACCGCGCCTTACGCCCGCAAGCCGACGCCGATCCAGCGCCAGCACCGGATCGTCCGCCTCCAGCCGCGCCAGCAACAGCCGCGCCATATCGCCGGCCGGGTGGGCGGAGGCCAGGCGGAAATAGACATGCACCCCCTCCGGCGCGCGTTCGAGCAGGCCGGCGTCGCAGAGCAGCTTCAGATGACGCGACAGACGCGGCTGACTCTGCCCGAGAATCTCGACCATCTCGGTGACCGTCAGCTCGCTCTCCGCCAAAAGCGCGACCAGCCGCAGCCGCGTCGGCTCCGCCAGGGCGCGTAAGGCGTCCAGGAATGAGTCAAGTTTCATGAAGACATCCATACATAAGGATATTTTTATATAAGATGGGCTTTGTTTGCAATCATCTTGCTGGGCAATCGCCATGAGATTCGATAAAGATGCGTTGGCAGTTTCCGTCACCGCCGAGGTGATCGATGAACGTTATCCCGCGCGAAGCCTATAGCTACCCCCACGATCCGATGGTGCCGCCGTTTCGGGACGACCGGCCCATCATCATCTTCGATGGCGAATGCGTGCTCTGTTCCGCTTTCGCGCGCTTCGTCCTGCGTGTGGATCGACATCGACGTTTTCGCTTGCTGGCGGCCCAGACCGATTTGGGCGCCGCTCTCTATCGCCATTACGGCCTCGATCCCATTCATTACCAAACCAATATCCTTCTTGAGTCCGGAAGGGCATGGTTCAAGTCCGAAGGATCGATCCGGATGTTCGAGCGACCCGGCATCCCGTGGTCGATTGTCGGCGTTGGGCGGGTGTTGCCGCTCTCTATTCGGGATCGTCTTTACGAATTTATCGCGCTCAATCGTCTGCGCTGGTTTGGCGTCCGGCGGACTTGTTATTTGCCCGAGCCAGCCGAGGCCGACCGGTTTATTGCGTGAGCGCCAACCTGAAAGTCTTGATCGTTGGCGGTTATGGGAATTTTGGCGGCCGCCTGGCCGCGCTGCTGGCGCATGAACCGCGCGTGACAGTGATCATTGCCGGCCGCTCGCTCGATCGCGCGCGCGCATTCTGCGAGGCGGCGCGCCCAAGCGCGAAGGCCACCCTGAGCCCGGCCGGGTTCGACCGCGCCCGCGATCCTGAGGCGGGGCTCGCCGTCCTCGGCCCCGACATCGTGGTCGACGCCAGCGGGCCGTTTCAGGCCTATGGAGACCGGCGCTATGCCTTGATCGAGGCGTGCATCGCCCGACGCGTGCATTATCTCGATCTGGCGGACGGGTCCGAGTTCGTCGTCGGCGTGCGGGATTACGATGACCGGGCGCGCGCGGCAGGCGTCTATATTCTGTCTGGGCTATCGACGTGCCCGGCGTTGACGGCGGCTGTCGTTCGCCGCCTGTCCTTCGACATGCCGAGAGTCATCGATATTCGCGCCGGCATCGCGCCTTCGCCGCATGCCGATATCGGTAAAAATGTCGTCCGCGCGATCGCTGGATATGCGGGGCGGCGGGCCACGCTGATGCGTAACGGCAAACGCATTGTCGGTTATCCGTTCACGGAGCATATGCGCGTCACCATCGATCCGCCGGGCCAGACGCCGCTGCCGAGCAAGATGTTTTCGCTCGTCGACGCCCCGGAGCTGCTGGCGCTTACCGAGTTGTGGCCCGAAGCGGCCAATATCTGGATCGGCGCCGGGCCGGTTCCGGAAATCCTGCATCGGCTTCTCATTGGGTTGGCGTGGCTCGTACGTATTCGCCTGATCCCGAGCCTGGCGCCGTTGGCGGGGATCATGCACGCGGCTATGCGAATATTACGCTGGGGCGAGCATCGCGGCGGCATGTTCATTGACGTGGAAGGCGAGGACGTGACCGGGACGCCGGTCGCGCGATCCTGGCGCCTGATCGCCGAGGGGGACGATGGCCCGTTCATCCCAGCCATGGCGGCCGCCGCGCTGATTCTGAAGGCGGCCAACGCGCGCGCGCCCGATCCTGGCGCGCGCGCTGCGCTCCGCGATGTGGAGCTTACGGATTACGAGGCGCTGTTCGAGACTCGGAAGATCAGCACGGGCGTTAGGGAAGAACTCCCCGTCGATGCGCCGCTCTATGAGCGCCTCTTGGGACCGGCCTGGAAGATGCTGCCGGTCGAAATTCGCGCGATGCATCGCGTTACCGGACCGCGTTTCGCCGAAGGCCGGGCGACCGTGGTGCGTGGGCGCGGCCTTATCGCGCGTTTTGCGGCCAGCATCGTCGGCTTTCCGAGCAGCGGTGAGGATATGCCGGTCACCGTTCATTTCGCCTGCCAGGACGGCCATGAAACCTGGACGCGGCGCTTTGGCGACGACACGTTCTTGAGTTCCCAGTTCGCCGGGACCGGCCGTTCCGCCGGCTTGTTGCGCGAGCGCTTCGGGCCGCTCGTCTTCGC
>CAJCJC010000094.1 GCA_903970575.1 Alphaproteobacteria bacterium | reverse complement strand
TCCGCCGCCGATTTGATGGCCCCGGAGGGCGCAGGCGTCGGCGGCCCCTTCATACCCGCGCCGACCGGCGCCGGGCCTTTCGATCGCGCCCTTTCCGAACTCTCGCCCGATGATTTCGCCCGCCGCGTTCTGGCCGACGGGCTGGGCGTCGCCCATGCTGTCGCCGGCGGCACCTTCCGCTATGGCAGCAAGAAGGCCGGGACGATGGAAACCTTGAAGCAGGCCGGCGCCGCCCTGGGCTTCGGGGTCACCGCCGTCGATCCGGTCAGCGCCGCCGACGGCGCGGTCTATTCCGCGACATCCATCCGCCACCTGATCGTCGAGGGCGATTTGCGCCGCGCCGCCGCGCTTCTGGGCCGGGCGTGGGAGATCGATGGCCACGTCATCGGCGGCGACCGCCGCGGCCGCGAGCTCGGCTTCCCCACCGCCAATATCAGGCTCGCCGGCTATCTTCGCCCGGCCTTCGGCATTTACGCCGTCCGCGCCCGGCTCGACCGGCCGGGCGAGCCCTGGATCGACGGCGTCGCCAATCTCGGCATCAGACCGATGTGGCGCACCGAGGAGCCGATGCTGGAAGTCCACCTCTTCGATTTTTCCCAGGATATTTATGGCCAGGTGCTCCGCGTCCGCCTGATCGAACGTCTCCGCCCCGAAGCCAATTTCTCCACCATCCAGGAACTGATCGACCAGGTCGACCTCGACAAACGCGCCGCCCGCGAGGCTCTGCTGGCCACGCCTGCATGATGCGATGTAGCTACCGGCGGGGTGAAATTGACGCTGTGCCGCTCGCCGATGTGTTGGCAAAATACCTCGCGTGGCATCCAGTTTCTGGTCGCTGAGTAAAGGAGTCGCCGCAGGATCCGTGCCTGTTTTGACGCGCGGATTGCTACAACATTTTGAGCGGTTATCGCCTCTGACCCTAAGACGAATAGACGGAACCGCAATGCATTGTCTGACACCGCACCTGGCGACCCAGACGCACCCGCTATGGGCTTTTGCCCCGCGCCGCTTGACCCCATTGTGATGGCGGCCGATAACCGCCGCCGAGGATCGATGCTGAGCGATGACCGATTATAAAGACACAGTTTTCCTGCCGCGGACCGAGTTTCCGATGCGTGGCGGTCTGCCCACGAAAGAGCCTGAGCTGATCGCCCGCTGGCGATCGATCGATCTGCAAGGCCAGGTGCGCAGGGCGAGCGCCGGGCGCGAAAAATTCATCCTGCATGACGGCCCGCCTTACGCCAATGGCAACATCCATATCGGCCACGCGCTGGACAAGATCCTGAAGGACGTGGTCGTGCGCGGGCAGCAGATGCTCGGCCGCGACGCTCCCTTCGTGCCCGGCTGGGATTGTCACGGCCTGCCGATCGAATGGAAGATCGAGGAGCAATATCGCCAGAAGGGCAAGGATAAGGATCAGGTCCCGATTCTTGATTTTCGCGCCGAATGCCGCGCCTTCGCCCAGAAATGGGTCGATATCCAATCCGAGGAGTTTCAGCGCCTGGGCGTTCTCGGCGATTGGGCCAATCCCTATCTCACGATGACCCGCCCGGCCGAGGCCCAGATCGTCCGCGAAATTCATAAATTCTTGTTGTCGGGAACCCTCTATCAGGGCGTGCGCCCCGTCCTCTGGTCGGTGGTCGAGAAGACGGCGCTGGCCGACGCCGAGGTCGAATATCACGATCATGTCTCGGACACGGTCTGGGTGCGTTTTCCGGTCACCGCCTCGCCGCTGCCGGTGCTGGACGGCGCCGATATCGTCATCTGGACGACCACGCCCTGGACGATGCCCGGCAACCGCGCCATCGCCTATGGCGATGACATCGAATACGGCGTGTACCAGGTGGTCGACCCGCGCGAGGCGTCCGTCGAACGCGGCGCGCGGCTGGTTATCGGCAAGGCGCTCGCGTCGTCTGTTCAAACGCATGCCGGGATCGGCGCCTGGACCGAGATCGCGACTGTCAAGGGATCGGATCTCGCCGGCACGATCTGCGCCCATCCCTTCAAGGACATCGAAGAGGCCGCCGGCTACTATGACTTCCCCGTTCCTCTGCTGCCCGCCGATTACGTGACCGAGGACGCCGGCACGGGCTTCGTCCACACCGCCCCCGGCCATGGCGAGGACGATTTCGCGCTCGGGCAGCGCCATGGCCTCGAGGTCCCGCGCACGCTGGACGATTCAGGCCGGTTCTACCCGTCCGTCGCGCTATTCGCCGGCAAGATCGTGCTGACCCAAAAAGGCAAAATGGGGGACGCCAACGCCGCCTCCATCGCCTGGCTGCGCCATGCCGGCAAGCTGCTCGCCCATGGCAAGCTGGAGCATTCCTATCCGCATTCCTGGCGCTCGCGCTCCCCGCTGATCTTCCGCACCACGCCGCAATGGTTCATCTCGGTTGGCGCCAGCGGTCTTCGCGACCGTGCGCTGGCCGCCATCGCCGACACGCGCTTCGCGCCGCCGCAGAGCCGCAATCGCATCGAGTCGATGGTGGCGTCGCGGCCTGACTGGTGCATCAGCCGGCAACGCGCCTGGGGCGTGCCGCTCGGCTTCTTCGTGCGCCGTTCCGATGGCGTCCCGCTCGCCGATCCGGCGGTTCTGGACCGCATCGCCGCCATCTTCGAGGAAGAGGGCGCCGATTCCTGGTATGCGCGCCCGCCCGCCGATTTCCTTGGCGATGGCTATGATCCCGCCGACTACGAGCCGGTGCGCGACATCGTCGACGTCTGGTTCGAAAGCGGTTCGACTCACGCCTTCGTGCTGGAGGCGCGGCCCGAGCTGCAATGGCCGGCCGATCTCTACAGCGAAGGCTCCGATCAGCATCGCGGCTGGTTCCAGTCGTCCCTGCTCGAATCCTGCGGCACGCGGGGCAGGGCGCCGTTCAAGGCGATCATGACCCATGGCTTCACGCTGGACGAGCAGGGGCGAAAGATGTCGAAATCGCTCGGCAATACCGTCGCGCCGCAGGATGTCTGCGACAGGCAGGGCGCCGATATCCTGCGCCTGTGGGTGATGGCGAGCGATACCGAGGACGATCAACGGATCGGGCCGGAGATTCTGAAGTCCCAGGCCGATTCGTACCGCCGCCTGCGCAATACCTGGCGTTACCTCTTGGGCGCGCTCGATGGGTTCAGCCCGGCCGAGCGCGTTCCGGTGGATCGGATGCCCGAACTCGAACGCTGGGTTCTGCATCGACTGGCTGAAATCGACGGTTTCGTGCGCAACGCGTATGACCGGTTCGAATTCCGCGGCCTGTTGGCGGCTTTGCACAATTTTTGCGCGGTCGATCTGTCGGCGTTCTATTTCGATATCCGCAAGGACAGCCTCTATTGCGATCGCCCGGATAATGCCCGGCGCCGCGCCGTCCGCACGGTCATGGACCATGTGTTCGAATCCCTGACCGCGTGGCTCGCGCCCATCCTCTGCTTCACCGCGGAGGAAGCCTGGCTCGCCCGTCACGGCGCCGATGCCGGCAGCGTGCATCTAACCCTGTTTCCCGAAATCCCGGCGGAATGGCGCGACGATAGGCTGGCCGCCAAATGGGAGCGCGTCCGGGAACTGCGTCGCGTCGCGACCGGCGCGCTCGAAGTCGCCCGGGCCGAAAAACGCATCGGCGCCTCCCTCCAGGCCAATCCGGTCCTCTACATCGCCGATCCAGCCGACCGCGCGCTTCTCGCCAGCGTCGATATGGCCGAGATCGCCATCACGTCGGACATGACGATCGTGGCCGCGCCGCCGCCCGAAGGCGCGTTCACCCTGCCGGAGATCGCCGGCGTCGGCGCCGTGGTCGATCTGGCCTCCGGCGAGAAATGCGGTCGCTGCTGGCGCGTTCTGGACGAGGTCGGCGAAGACGCCGCCCACCCAGAGCTTTGCAGCCGCTGCGTCGACGCCGTGTCCGATTTTCGCGACGCCGCCGAATGAATCGCGCGCGCATCAATACGATCGCGCTGATCGCCGCGATTTTGGGCCTGGTCGCCGATCAGGCGTCGAAATGGGCGCTGCTCGAATGGGTCGGCCTCATGGACAATCCACGCGATATCGAGATTCTGCCGGTCTTCGAGATCGTCATGTGGTGGAACCACGGGACCAGCTTCAGCCTGTTCCGCACCGGCGAGGCCTGGGGTCCTTACGCGTTTTCGATTGCCGCGCTGGCTATCGTCGGCCTTCTGGTGCTATGGCTGTCGCGGATCGCAAGCCCGATCCTGGCCGCCGCCATCGGCGCCGTTATCGGGGGCGCGCTCGGCAACGTGGTGGATCGCTTACGCTTCGGCGCCGTGGCGGATTTCTTCTACGCGCATATCGGAAATTATGGCTGGCCGGCATTTAATGTCGCGGATAGCTTGATTGTCATCGGTATCGGCGTTCTCGTATTCGATGGGATGTTTCTGGCCGGTAAAAACGGTAAAATGTCAGGAAGGGATCGACCTTGACGGATAGCAGTTTGGCCCGCTGGGCAATTCTGGCGGTGGCTGTCACGACGATGAGCGGCTGTGGCAGCATCAGCAGCACGCTGGGGCTTGAGCGCCATGTGCCGGACGAAAGTCAGGTCGTGGTTCGCCCCGCGCTGACCCTGCCGCCGGATTACGATCTCGTGCCGCCGGGAACGCCAAGCCCTGTATCCAGCGATCATGAGAACGGCCTTTCGAAAGGCGGCGTGGAGATATCCAGCGACGCGCCGCAGCCCAAGAAGCCGGAGCGCGGCTTTTTCAGCAGCCTGTTCCATTGGGACCTGTTTGGGGATGACGACGACAAGAAGCCGTCGACGCCCAGTTCGCGCGCCAGTGAACCCGGCCCCAATATCGACGGCACGCCGCAAACCCCGCCGCCCTCGCAAACCCCGCCGACTACAACGGAATCGGCGCCATCCGATAATTCGGGCCCGAACATCGACGGCACGCCGCAGACGCCCGACAAGAGGTCCAGCCTGGACGGGGCGCCGAAGAATAGCCTCGCTCTGCTCGCCGTTCGACGTGAACGCCAAAGCCGTGGAGATTCGGCGGCGATATGAAATTGACCTTAGGGTTCCGGCGGGCGGTCGCGTCCTGCGCCGTTATGCTGTCCTTAGCCTCCGCGGCCGCGTCGGCGAAGGTGTTCAGCCCGACTGTCTATACTTTGCCCAATGGTCTTCAGGTCGTCGTGGTCGAGGATCATCTCGCCCCGGTCGTGACCCAGATGGTCTGGTACAAGGTCGGCGCCGCCGACGAACAGCAAGGTCATTCGGGGATCGCCCATTTCCTTGAACATCTGATGTTCAAGGGCACGCCCACCGTTGGGCCGGGCGAGTTTTCCAAGATCGTCGCCCGCAATGGCGGCGAGGATAACGCCTTCACCTTTTACGACTACACGGCCTATTTCCAGACCATCAAGGCCGATCGCCTCGAGTTGATCATGAAGCTTGAGGCCGACCGGATGCAAAATCTGGCCCTGACCGACGATCAGGTCTATCCCGAGCGCGACGTGATCGTCGAGGAGCGGCGCCAGCGTATCGAAAATTCCCCGGCCGCCCGGCTGGGCGAGTCCATGCGCTATAGTCTCCTGACAAATTCGCCCTACGGCCGCCCCGCGATCGGCTGGCTGCCGGAAATGCAACAACTGACGACCGCCGACGCCATCGCCTGGTATAAGACCTGGTATGCGCCCAACAACGCCATTTTGATCGTGGTGGGCGACGTGGAGCCCGAGGCGGTGAAGGCGCTGGCCGAGAAATATTACGGTCCGATCCCCGCCCATCCCGTGCCGCCGCGCATCCGTCCGCAGATCATGATGCTGCCCGAGGGCGAGCATCCCTTGCCGGAGCCGGAGCGGCGCGTGACCCTCCGCGATCCCGCCATCCACCAGCCCGAATTCGCCCGCTATTACGTAGCGCCCAATTATTCGGCGAAGACCCGCAAGCAGGCTTTGGCGCTGGAGGTTTTCGACGAGATTTTCGGCACAGGTTCCACCAGCCGGCTCTACCAGGCGCTAGTGGTGAAGACCAAGGTCGCGACGGCGGCCGGCAGCTCCTATGACGATACCGCCCTTGACCCCGGCCCCTATGACATCTTCGCCAGCCCCGCGCCGGGCAAGGATGTCGCGGAGGTCGAAAGCGGCGTCGACGCCGTCATCGCCGCTTTGGTGAAGGATGGGGTGACCGCCCAGGAGGTGGCCGACGCCAAGACCCGGCTGGAATCCCAAGCGATCCTCGCCCGCGACAGTCTAAGCGGTCCCGCCCATTCGATCGGCGAGGCGCTGACGACCGGCCAGACCATCGACGACATTGAAAACTGGCCGGAGGATATCGCGTCGGTGACGCAGACTGACGTCAACGACGCGATGCGCGGGGTTTTCGGCGCGAAAGCCGCCTATGCGACCGGCTGGCTTCTGCCGTCCAAGGGCACGAAGGCGCCCATGGACGCGGTCGCCGCCGCCAACACCACAATCGCGCCTTCGGGAGCGTTCCGATGACCCGGCTGATCCTCGCGCTTTGTCTGGCTCTGGCGGCCCTCGCGGCCCCGGCGCACGCCGCCTTTCAGATCCAGAAGGTGGTCAGCCCTGGCGGCATCGAGGCCTGGCTGCTGGAGGATCATCGCGTCCCGATCATGGCGCTCAACCTATCCTTCCGCGGCGGCGCGGCGCTCGATCCCGCGGGCAAGGAGGG
>CAJCJC010000093.1 GCA_903970575.1 Alphaproteobacteria bacterium | reverse complement strand
CGTCATCGTCTCCAGCGACTGGACCGCGATCGTCGCCTTGACACCCGATCTGCGGCTTCTGACGATCCGTGAATACCGGCATGCGCGGAAGCGTATCATCGCCGGCCTGCCCGGCGGCGTGATCGAGGCGGCCGATGGCGAGGAAGCGGCAAGCGCGGCGGAGAGGGGCGCGCGCCGCGAATTGCTGGAGGAAACCGGCTATGGCGGCGGCCGGTTCATTCCGGTCCTCACGACATACCCGGATCCCGCGAACCAAACCAATATCTGCACCATCTTCCTGGCGCTGGGCGTCGAACGCATGGCGGCGCAGTCGCTCGACAGCAGCGAGGCGATCGATGTCAGCCTCGACGATTTGCCGCGCGTGCTTGCCGGCCTGATCTCGGGGGAAATTCTGATGCATGCCGTTCATGTCGCCGGATTCTGGTCGGCCGTGGCCCGCATCCTCGCCGGCGGCGACGATGTCGCCGAGGCCGCGCCGCTGCGAGGGCCCTTGCTGGGGGCCATCGGCGGGGCGTCCGCCGCGTGATTGCTCTGTAATCGATCTGTTTTTTTGCCCGCACCGATGCTCGGCCCGGCGGCGAAGTTGGCGGGCTGGGGTGTATGCGGCATCCTCGAACTCGACAACAGGGCTAGACGGATATACTTTTATATCTGTCTATCCATGGGGCGAACATGCAAGTTTCAAAATGGGGCAACAGCCTCGCCATCCGGCTTCCCGCTTCCGTGGTTGAGGCGCTGGAGCTTAAGGCGGGCGACGACGTGGAGGTTCATGTCGCGAGCGAGCGGGTGTTCCATATCGATCGGGACCGCTCGCGTGAACGGGCGCTCGCCGGAATCCGCGCGCTCGCAAAGGAAATTCCGCTCGGTTGGAAATTCGACCGCGACGACGCCAACGTGCGATAGTTCGTGGCCGGGGCGTTCCTGGACACCAATGTCCTTGTGTACGCGTTCACAGCCGATCCGCGCGCCGCGAGGGCGCAATCCCTCCTTGGAAGCGGGGCCACGATCAGCATCCAGGGCTTGAACGAGTTCACGAATGTCGCACGGCGCAAACTCGGAATGAACTGGGACGAAATCGGCGATGCCGTCGCCGCGATCCGAACGCTCTGCCCGACTGTCGTCGCCATGGACATCGACATCCACGTGAATGCCGTCCTGATCGCTAAACGCCACGGTTTTGCGATCTTCGACGCCCTGATGATCGCATCCGCGCTTCGCGGCGGCTGCGACATTCTGTGGTCCGAAGACATGCACGATGGGATGCTGATCGATGGGCGATTGCACATCATAAATCCGTTTTGAAAACCGCATCGCCTGTTACTCGCGTCTTTCGTCCAAGTCTCCTATCCATGAACCTTCTTGGCCACCCCGTGCCCATAAACGGCTACGAAAACTTACGCTCGCCCGCGCCCCTTGACATTTCCGCCTTCCGGATGGTCTCTCCGCGCCAATCCCTGCTTCAAATAATTAAAGGTTTTCGGAGCCCATGATCACGCATTCCGTCCGCGTTCACCCGGAGGCCGACCGGCTGCCCAAGACCGAGCAACTCGCCTGGAAAATCGCCGCCGTCGCCGCGGATCCGGTCGCGGTCGAGCCGGACGTGACGGACATGATCATCAACCGGATCATCGACAACGCGTCGGTCGCCATCGCCGCCATCAACCGGCATCCGGTGGCGAGCGCCCGGGCGCAAGCCCTGGCCCATCCGCGCCCCGGCGGCGCGACGGTATTCGGCCTGGGTCCCGATACGCGGGTTCATGCCGAATGGGCGGCCTGGTCCAACGGCACCGCGGTGCGCGAACTCGATTATCACGACACCTTCCTGGCGGCGGAATATTCCCATCCCGGCGACAACATCCCGCCGATCCTGGCCGTCGCCCAGCAACTGGGCAAAACCGGCGCGGACCTCGTACGCGGGCTCGCGACCGGCTATGAAATTCAGGTCAATCTGGTGAAGGCGATCTGCCTGCACGAGCACAAAATCGATCACGTCGCCCATCTGGGGCCGTCCGCCGCCGCCGGCATCGGCGCCATGCTCGGCCTGGATACGGATACGATCTATCAATCGGTGCAGCAGGCGTTGCATGTCACGACCGCGACGCGGCAGTCGCGCAAGGGCGAAATCTCAAGCTGGAAGGCCTATGCCCCGTCTCACGCGGGCAAGCTCGCCATCGAAGCGGTGGATCGGGCGATGCGGGGCGAGGGCGCGCCCTCGCCGATCTATGAAGGCGAGGATTCGGTCATCGCGTGGATGCTGTCCGGCCCGAAGGCCGAATATTTCGTGCCGCTGCCGGCGCCGGGCGAGCCAAAGCGCGCCATTCTGGATACCTACACGAAGGAGCATTCGGCCGAGTATCAAAGCCAGGCGCTGATCGACCTCGCCTTCGACATGGGCAAGGCGGTGGCCGCCAAGGGGCTTAGCTGGGACGATGTCGACAATATCGTGATTTCGACCAGCCATCATACCCATTACGTGATCGGCACCGGCTCCAACGATCCGCAGAAATTCGACCCCACCGCGTCGCGCGAAACCCTCGATCACTCGATCATGTATATTGTCGCCGTGGCGCTCCAGGATGGCGAATGGCACCATGTCCGCTCCTACGCGCCGGAGCGGGCGCAGAGGCCGGATACCGTGGCGCTGTGGCATAAAATCCGCACGGTCGAGGACAAAATCTGGACCGAGCGGTATCACTCGATCGATCCGAACGTGAAGGCGTTCGGCGGCAAGGTCGAGATCGCGTTTAAGGACGGGACGATCCTGGTGGACGAGCGCGCGGTGGCCAACGCCCACCCGCTGGGCGCCACGCCGTGGACCCGGCCCAACTATATCCGCAAGTTCAAAATCCTGACGGATGGCGTGATCGACCCGGCGGAGCGGACCCGCTTTCTGGAGTTGGTCCAGCGCCTGCCGGAGCTGACCGCGGAGGAGCTTCTGGGGCTGACGGTCAAGATGCCGGAGGGGCGCCTTCTCTCCGCCGCGGCCGACCACAAGGGGATTTTTTGATGTCTGCGCGTTCATAGCCGTAAGGATTGCGCCAATGCTGTTCCAGAAGACCCTGGCGTCCGATAAGCGGGCCAAGTTCCGGGCCGATCTTAAATCCGGCAGGCTGTTGCGCTTTCCCGGCGCCTTTTTCCCGCTGCTGGCGATGCATTTCGAAAAGGCCGGGTTCGAGGGAATCTATATCTCCGGTGGGGCGCTCTCGGCTGCGCTCGGTCTGCCGGATATCGGCCTCACCACGCTGACCGAGGTCGCCACCACGGGCAACCAGGTGGCGCGGGTGACCGCGCTGCCGGTGCTGATCGACGCCGACACCGGGTTCGGCGAGGCGATGAGCGCGGCGCGCACCATCCAGTTGCTGGAAGATGCCGGCGTATCCGGCTGCCATATCGAGGATCAGGTGGCGCCCAAGCGCTGCGGCCATCTCGACAACAAATCCGTGGTGACCGCGCCGGAAATGGTTCAGCGCATCCGCGCCGCCGTGGAGGGCCGCCGCGATCCGAATTTCGTGATCATGGCCCGCACCGACGCCCGCGCCAGCGAGGGGCTGGATCAGGCGATCGACCGGATGAAGGCCTATGTCGACGCCGGCGCGGACGCCATCTTCCCCGAAGCGATGAAGGACGAGCGCGAATTCGAGGCCGTGCGCAAGGCGCTGCCCGGCGTTCCCTTGCTCGCCAACATCACCGAATTCGGCAAATCGCGCCTGCTGACCACCGCCGAACTCGAAAGCCTGGGCTTCAATATCGTGATCTGGCCTGTATCCACGCTCCGGCTCGCCATGGGCGCCGCGATCGACGCCTTCGAGACCCTGAAGGTCGAAGGCAACCTCGATTCCTCCCTCGGCAAAATGCAGACCCGCAAGGATTTGTATGAGTTGCTGCAATACGAGGGCTATAACGAGTTCGACCAGAACCTGTTCAATTTCAAGGTGTAAGCAGGGGCCGAGGCGTTAGCGATCCCGAGAAAATCACTATTCCTCGGCGGTCAAATCCGGTAGCTTTCCCGTAAATTTACGGGGGCGCCATGATCCGCCAGTTGCTTGTCGTTGTTCTATTGCTTTCAGCAGCGATGGCGGCCAACGCCACGCCGCCCCTTGAGGACTATGGCAAGCTTCCGGCCATATCCGGTGTTCGCATGTCTCCATCCGGAGAAAGCGTCGCCTTCGTTGGAACGGTGGGGGAAGCGCGGAGCGTCAACGTCGTCACCGCCGACGCGAAGCCGCTGGCGAGGGTAGCGGTTGGCTCCAGCAAAGTACGCAATATTGCCTGGGCGGGCGAGGACTATGTCCTCATCACGACAACGGCGACGGTTAAGCTATCCGTCGATTTCACGACGCCCACGAGTGAGCTTGCGACGGTGATCGTATTCAATATCCGCACCGGAAAAGACTTCCAGGTCTTCGGTAGGCAACATGAATCGGTGTCCAACGCGGTGTTCGGCGAATTTGGAACAGCCCAGATTGACGGCCGCTGGTACGGCTGGTTCGGCGGGGTCACCTACGCCAAGGGCCGTGACGGCACCTGGATGAATCATGTCTTCCCCGATCTGTACCGGGTCGATCTCGAGACCGGCGACATTTCGATCGCGGCGCGCGGCGAACCCACCATCAGCGGCTGGATGGTCGATCCGCGCGGGCAAGTCCTTGCGCGCTCGTTCTATATGCGCAAGAGCGGCGATTGGTCGATCATGTCCGGGCCAAGCGGCGGTCGCGCGCTCGCCTCCGGGCATTCCGATTTCGGCGGCGCCGGCGTCATGCGGCTTGGCCGTTCGGCCGATTCGATGCTGGTCGATCTTCCGACGGGGAAAAGCGGCGACGAGCGGGACGGTTACGAGTTCCGGGAAATTCCGCTGGCCGGCGCCGCCGTGACGCCAGCGCCGGACGTCGCGTCCATGGAAAGCGCGCTGTTCGATCCGCTGAGTAAATTATGGATTGGTGAGAGGCTGCGAAACGACGAGCGGGAAACGATCCTGTTTTCCCCCACGCTTGACGCGCGATGGCGCGCCGCGCGCAAGGCCTTTCCCGATACGACCCCGCACCTGGCGTCCTGGAGCGCCGACCTGAACCGCATGGTGGTATTGACCGAAGGCGGCGACGATTCGGGCTCTTATTGGCTGGTGGACTTGGCCAAGCACTCCGCCAAGCCCCTCGGATGGGTCTATCCTTCCGTCAAGCCCGACGATGTCGGCCCTGTCAGCATGGTCGACTGGCGCGCCGCGGATGGACTCCCTTTGCAGGGCGTTCTCACATTACCGCCCGGCCGCCCCGCCAAATCCCTACCCCTCGTGGTGCTGCCGCATGGCGGGCCGGAGAGTCGCGATTATCCAGGATTCGATTGGTGGGCCCAGGCTTTCGCATCGCGCGGCTATGCGGTGTTTCAGCCGAATTTTCGCGGCTCCTCGGGTTACGGCGTCGCCTTCCGTAACGCGGGCTTCGGCCAATGGGGCCGCAAGATGCAGACGGACATCTCCGACGGCGTGGCGGAACTCGCGCGGCGCGGAATCGTCGATCCGAAGCGTGCCTGCATCGTCGGCGGCAGCTATGGCGGCTACGCGGCGCTCGCGGGCGTGACGTTGCAGCACGGGCTCTATCGCTGCGCCGTATCCGTGGCGGGCGTGGCGGACCTCGCGGCCATGCTGGATCACGACATCATCAAGGCCGGTACGGTCAACGCGACGATGCGGTATTGGAAAGAGTTCATGGGCTTGTCTTCGACCTGGACCGAAAGCGACCTCGATCCGATTTCGCCGGCCCGTTTGGCGGATCGGGCTGACGCGCCGATCCTGCTCATTCATGGCAAGGACGATACGGTGGTTCCCATCGACCAAAGCCAGACGATGGAACGCGCGCTTCGCCGGGCTGGAAAGCCCGTTGAGTTTGTCGTCATGGAGAATGAGGATCATTGGTTGACGCGCGAGGAAACGCGGATCGAGATGCTGAAAGCCGCCGTCTCCTTCGTGGAGAAGTATAACCCCCCTAATAATCAGGCGCGTTACTGACTGCTGGGCCTCGCCGCCGCTTCGTGCATGGCGGCAATGCCCTATGTGAAGCGCCCTTGCCATTGTCGGGCGGGTTGTAGGGGATTATCTCTCGCAGCGTCGGCAAGTTATGACGCCGACGCTCAGGAATAGGCGTTCATGCCGCGCGCGCAGGCCCAAATTCGCATTAAACCTACCGCATTGCCGGCCGCCGCCGCCCTTGCCATGCCCGGCCAGGCCGGCGCGGCTGCGGCGCGCGTGGGAAGGCGGGCGGCGCCGGAACTCGTCAAGGGGCCCATCGCGCGCACTTTGATCCTGTTCTCGCTTCCGATCCTGGGCAGTTCGATCCTTCAATCGCTCAACGCGTCGATCAACGCCATCTGGATCGGACAGATGATCGGCCCGAGCGGCCTCAGCGCCGGATCGATCGCCAACAGCATGCTGTTCTTCCTGATCAGCGTCGGATTCGGCATGGGCATGGCGGCGACCATCCTGATCGCCCAGGGGCTCGGCGCGCGCGACACCGTCGCGGTCAAGCGTACTGTCGGAACGTCGTTCGTCTTCTTCACGCTGTTGTCGCTCGGTATCGGAGCCCTGGGTTTCCTCGGCGCGCCCTTCCTATTGCGGATGCTGCGCACGCCGCCAGACGTGCTGCCGCTCGCGTCGGCGTATCTGAGGGTCATATTCCTGGCCCTGCCCAGCATCTATCTTTACACCTTCGTGATGCAGGCCTTGCGCGGCGCGGGCGACGCCAGGACGCCGTTTGTCTTTCTGTTGTTTTCGGCGGCCTTGGACGTCGGCCTCAACCCGGTCTTCATCGGCGGCCTCGGCCCTATCCCGGCCTTGGGCATCGCGGGCTCGGCGCTCGCCACGCTTTTGTCGCAATGGATCGGCCTGATCGCGCTTGTGGGATGGCTTTATCACAAGAAGCATTTCCTGCGCATTACAAGCGGCGAGCTTCGCTATTTGCGGCTCGATATGGATATTTTGCGGGCGCTGGTCCGCAAGGGATTGCCGATGGGCGTCCAGATGATCGTCATGTCGTCGTCGATGCTGGGGATGATCAGCCTCGTCAACCATTACGGCTCGATGACCGTCGCCGCCTATGGGGCCTGCTTCCAGCTTTGGAATTATATTCAGATGCCGGCGATGGCGGTCGGCATGGCCTGCTCGGCGATGGCGGCGCAGAACGTGGGCGCCAGAAGCTGGGACAGGGTGGGGCGGATCGCCTGGATCGGCGTGCTCTATAATATTCTTTTGACCGGCTCCATGGTGCTGCTGGTCACCCTGATCGATCGCCACGCCTTCTCGCTGTTCCTCGGCGGCGATGGCCCTGGCGTCGATATCGCGCGCCACATTCACTTCATCGCGTCGTGGTCATTCATTCTGTTCGGCGCGGGTTTCGTTCTGTCGAGCGTCGTGCGCGCGACGGGCGCGGTGATGCCGCCGCTGATCATCATGTTCATCGCGATGTGGATGGTGCGCCTGCCCTTCGCCGCGCTGATGAGCAGGGTTTGGGGCGCGGAGGCGATCTGGTGGAGCTTCCCGCTGGGCTCCGGCGTTTCAACGCTGCTGCTTTACGCCTATTACCGTTTCGGTGGATGGAAACAGGCGAAGATGGTGGAGCATGCGTCCATGCCTCCAAAGACGGGTGACTCGGTTGCCTGCTGATCCGCCGCGTGAATTTCGAGGCTTCCGCAATGGCCGCTGAAACGGGACGGACCAAGAGCTTTTATGCGCGTGAGGCGTTCATAGAATATATCGGTGATCTCGAAGATTTATATTTGGCTGAAAGCCGTTTGGCCGATCTTCGCTCGGGCGCAACTCAACCCGTTTCGCTCGAAGATGTCATAACGAAGCATGGTTTGGCGGATGAGATTCGATCCGTCGGCGGATTAGTATGATCAGGCCGCCGCGGAGGTCGCCATACGCCGCACGAGCTTTTCGTAATCGTCGCGCAGCAACCGGGTGATCGGGCCGACCGGGTAATGGTAATCGTCGATCTGGCCGATGGCGGTCACCTCGGCGGCCGATCCCGTGACGAAAATCTCATCGGCCGTGGCCAGTTCTTCCGGGAACATGGCGCGCTCGACCACCTTGAGGCCGCGCGCGCGGGCGAGGCCGATCACCGTCTGCCGGGTCAGCCCGTTCAGGAAGCAGTCGGGCGTCGGCGTATGCACGACGCCATCCTTCACAAGAAAGAAATTGGCGCCGGTGGCCTCCGCGATCTGACCGCGATAATCCAGCATCAGCGCGTCGTGCCAACCTTCCGCCTCGGCCGCGTGCTTCGACAAGGTGCAGATCATATAAAGCCCGGCGGCCTTGGCCGCGGTGGGGGCCGTGTCCGGCGCCGGTCGGCGCCATTTGGACAGGGTCAGCTTGATGCCCTTCTCGCGCAGTTCCGGCGCGAAATAGCTTGGCCATTCCCAGGTCGCGATCGCCACGTGAATTTTGGTCTGTTGCGCCGATACGCCCAGTTGTTCCGATCCGCGCCAGGCGATCGGGCGAACATAGGCGTCCGTATGACCGTTGGCCGCTAGCACGGCTTGGCAGGCTTCGTCGAGTTCGGCCGTGGTGAACGGCAACGAAAAACCCAGGAGCTTCGCCGAAGTCGCCAAGCGCTCGTTATGGCGGGTCAACTCGAAAATGACGCCGCCATAGGCGCGAACGCCCTCGAACACGGCGCTTGCGTAATGAAGGCCATGGGTCAGGACATGAATCTTCGCGTCGCGCCACGGAACCAGTTTTCCGTCGAACCATATGAAGCCGTCGCGATCGTCCATCGGAATCATCTCAAAATCTCCCGCAATGCCCGTTTCGGGCGTGGCAAGGACTGGCGTCATGCCCTTTTCCGTGCCAAAGTTGGGTCATGATGGCTGACCTAAAGGGCGCGGTCAATCCGATTCTCCTGGCGGAGGAGGATTTGCGTCGCGGCATTGAATTGCTGTTTTTCGCCTATCGCGATTTCACGGGCGAGGCGGATCGGCGGCTGGCGGAGCTTGGCCTGGGCCGGGCGCATCACCGCGCGATCTATTTCATCGGCCGCAATCCGGGCCTGACGGTCAGCGAATTGCTGGCGGTGCTGAAGATTACCAAGCAAAGCCTCTCGCGCGTTCTGCAGGAGCTGATGGCTGAAAACTACGTCATGCAGAATCCGGGGACGACCGATCGACGGCAGAGGCGGCTTAGCCTGACGCCCCGCGGCGAGGCGCTGGAACGGCAGCTGACCGAGGGGCAGCGCCGTCGCTTGGCGAGCGCCTATGCCCAGGCCGGGGCCGACGCGGTCGCTTCCTTCCATAAGGTTCTGTTGCATGTCATCGACGACGCCGACCGTCCCCGTCTGCCGGAAGACGAAGCCTCTCGCCGGCCCGGGACCGAAGGCGCGCTGAAAACCGCGGCCTCGCCGTTGCGACTCGCGCGATGATCATGGCGGCGCCGGCGACTCGGTCGATGGCGCAACTGCCGCATCTTCTGGTCGTGGACGACGATGCGCGGACCCGGGCGTTGCTCGCCCTTTATCTGGCGAAAGAGGGCCATGTGGTCTCGACGGCTGCATCGGCGGCCGAGGCCCGGGCGCGGATGCGCTCGCTGGCGTTCGATCTTCTCGTCCTCGATGTGATGATGCCGGGACAAAATGGCGTCGAATTCGCCCAGGCGCTCAGGCGGGAGCAATACGCCATTCCGATCCTGATGCTGACGGCGCGCGCCGAGGCGGAACACCGGATCGAGGGGTTGGAGGCCGGCGCCGACGATTACCTGCCCAAACCGTTCGAGCCGCGCGAATTGCTGTTGCGCATCGCCGCTATTTTGCGCCGCGCCGTTAAAGCGCCGGAGAATCCGCAACTTGCGATCAAGCTTGGCCGTTGGCGCTTCGATCCGGAACGATCCGAAATCGTTTCGGGCGCCGAGACGGTGCGGCTGACAGATGTCGAGGCGAGCCTTCTGCGGGTGCTGTCGCAGTCGCCGGGGGTCATTGTAAGCCGCGAGGAACTGGTCGACCGCAGTCCGGTTCCGATGAACGCGCGGAGCGTCGACGTTCAGGTCAATCGGTTGCGCCGTAAGATCGAGGCCGATCCGCGCGCGCCGCGTTATCTCCAAACCGTTCGGGGGTCCGGCTATGTCCTCCGTCCAGACTGAACTCGGTTCGCCTGGGTTGGACGCCGTCGCGCCTTCAGCACTCCGGCGTCCGCGCGAGGGTATCGGCGCGCGGATCAAGCGGTTTCTGCCGCACACGCTGGAAGGTCGGACAATCCTTATTCTCGTGATCCCCGCGGTCGTGGCGCAGTTGATCACCGTCTATGTTTTTTTCGAACGGCATTTCAGCGCCCTTGCGGTCGACCTTTCGCATGCCGTCGCGGGGGATGTCGCCATGATCATCGACGAGGCGGAGCTGGGCCCGGCCAGCCGTGCGCACGCCTTCGCGTCCGCCGCGACCGCGCTCGAGCTTTCGGTGGATTTCGAGCCGGGCGCCAAGCTGTCTCCCGAAACGGTCCAACCCTGGAATCCGCTGATCGAGCCCATCCTCGCAACGGCGCTTGCCGAGCGGGTCATGCGTCCCTTTACCATCGGCGCTTACGGCGATGATAACTGGGTCGAGATTCGGGTTCAGCTCGACGATGGCGTGCTGGACGTGCGCTCGCCCCAGCACCGGCTGTTCAGTTATACCGCGTTTGTCTTCATTCTGTGGGTCGTGGCCGCTTCCCTGGTGCTGACATGGATCGCCGTCATCTTCATGCGCAATCAGGTGCGTCCGATCCGGCGCCTCGCGCTCGCGGCGGAAAGCTTTGGCAAGGGCCGCGACGGGATACGGCTGCGGCCGGCCGGCGCGCGCGAGGTGCGGCAGGCCGCCGCCGCCTTTATCGTCATGCGAGACAGGATCAGGCGGCAGATCGTTCAGCGCACGGAGATGCTGGCGGGCGTTTCCCACGATCTGAGGACGCCGCTCACCCGCATGAAGCTTGAACTCGCGCTGCTCGAAGGCGGCGACGGGGTGGATGGGCTGCGGGCGGATGTCGTCGAGATGGAACAAATGATCGACGCCTATCTCGCCTTCGCGCGCGGCGAGGGCGGAGAGACGCCGGTGAAGACCGATCTGGCGCAGCTCTTGCGCGATGTGGTGGACGGTTTCCCTGGCCGCGATCGCGTCATCCTTAATACCGCCAGCCCGATCGACATCGAGTTGCGCCCGTTCGCCATGAAACGCTGTCTCGCCAACCTGATCGGTAATGCGTTGCGCTATGGTCACAATGTCCAAGTAACGGCGGGGGCGTACGCGCATGCCGTGTCCGTCATCATCGATGACGACGGTCCCGGCATCCCGCGCGACAATCGGGAGGAGGTTTTCCGCGCCTTCTTCAGGCTCGATCCATCGCGAAACGCGGCCACCGGCGGCGTCGGCCTGGGCCTCACGATCGCCCAGGACATCGCCCACGGACATGG
>CAJCJC010000092.1 GCA_903970575.1 Alphaproteobacteria bacterium | reverse complement strand
GGGCGCGATGCTGTTGACCACCGAGAAAGACTGGATACGCCTGAACCCGTTCTGGCGAACCCAAATCGCGCATGTTCCGGTCGCGCTCCAATGGGATGACGACGCGGACATCGCGCTGCTTATCGAAAAGGTTTTCCCGATTGGCTGAGCTCGTTCCTTTCGCCCGGCGCGCCGGTTACTTCCTTCAAGCCATTTCGCTGGGGCTGTTCCTCGCCCTCTGTCGCTTGATGCCGATCGACTGGGCGTCGGGCCTGGGCGGATGGATCGGCCGCACGATCGGGCCCCGGATGGGCCAGACGCGCAAAGCCTATCGCAATCTGGCGCGCGCCATGCCCGAGAACAGCGCCACCGAGAACGACCGCATCATCCGCGGGATGTGGGATAATCTGGGGCGCGTGATCGCGGAATACCCGCATCTGCCGCGTATCTGCGCCCAGCTGGAGGGCGGCCGCGTGCAGGTGGATGGCATCGAGCATTTCTACGCCATGGCCAACCGCAAAGGACCTGGCATATTGTTCAGCGGCCATTTCGCGAACTGGGAGATCGCGCCCTATCTGGCGCGCAAGGCCGGCCTTCCGCTGGGGCTGGTCTATCGTATGCCCAATAACCCGTGGGCCGAGCGGCTGATCACCCGGTTTCGCGACGCGCCCGCCAATTTCGCCAAAGGGGCCCCGGGCGCGCGGGAGCTGTTCACCTATTTAAGAAAAGGCGGCCGGGTGGGCATGCTGGTCGACCAGAAGATGAATGACGGCATCCCCGTTCCCTTTTTCGGCCGCGACGCCATGACCGCGCCGGCGATCGCGCAGCTTGGCCTGCGAATGGGCTGCATGATCGTGCCGGCGTGGACAGAGCGACTCTCCGGCGCCAGATTCCGTATCGTGGTCCATCCGCCGTTAACCTTTACCCAGACCGGTGACCGGGCGGCCGACGAGCGGGCGATGATGGTCCATATCAACAGGATGCTCGAAGACTGGGTCAGGGCGCGGCCGGAGCAATGGTTGTGGCTGCACCGGCGCTGGCCGGATTGAACGCGAAGAATCCGCCGGAATATTTCACCGAGAGGGAATTGTGCATTGCACAATGTTTCTTAAAGTGTAATAAATAGCGGGTGTGGTTCGTTTTGCCGCCCTCTTTCGCATCGATCCGGAGTTTGTCATGAAAATCGTTTCCAGCGCCCGCGCGATCGTTTTTTTGGCCGCAGCGGCCCTGATTTCCGTCCCGGTAATAGCCGCGACGGGAATTTTCGCGACCGAGCAAGCGGCGAGCGGCGCCTGCGGCGCGGATGAGGTCGTGTGGGTCGATCTCGACCACGGCCGCTTTTATCACAAGGCTCAGGCTTCCTATGCCAAGAGCGGCAATGGCGGGTATGCATGCATGAAGACGGCGCATGCGCAATATCGCGAAGCGCACGATTGACCGCTGGCCGGGCGTTAAACCCGGCCGGATAGTCCAAATGCGTGAGACATCTTGCGCCGCAGCATTCGCCGCTTCCCCGAGTTATTCAAAATATTAACAATCTCGCCTATGCGCATCGTTCGGAGTCGATCATGAAAATCCACCACTGGGGCGCCGTTCTTCCCCTTGTCGCCGCTTTAGCGTCCGTCGCGGCCCCGGCGCTCGCGATCAGCGGCATGTACGCGACCGAGCCCGAAGCGGTGACGGCGTGCGGGACCGATGAGGTGGTTTGGGTGGACCTCGACCGAGGCCGTTTCTATCATAAGGCACAGGCGGAATACGCCAAAAGCCACAACGGCGCCTATACGTGCATGAAGACGGCGCATGCCCAGTACCGCCCCGGGCATGATTGAGGCGGTTGGAAGAGCTGTCTCCGTGGCATAGATGCATTGGGTAGGATGGCGCTGAGCATAGCGAAGCCCATGCGGAGATCACCCTAATCGGTGGGCTTCGCCGAGCCTCAGCCCACCCTACGCACCTGGTTACCATCGTTGGCCGGGGCGCGTGAAACTTCGGTTAGAAGAGCGTTCCCTGGGGCGTGGGTTTAGGTGGGCGCCGCTTCGCGGCGGATTCCTCACCGCCGTCGACGCGGGCGGCGATCTGGCCGTCATGGAACGCTATCGAGATGTCGGACCCCGGCGGGGCCGTTTTGGCGGAACCGATGGTGTGGCCGCTTGTATCGGTGACGAGCGCGAAGCCGCGTTTCAGGACGCCGCGGTAGGAATAGCTTTCGAGGAGATCGGTCCAGCGCAGAAGGCGGGCGCGAGCGGCGTCGAGCGTGCGGCGGTAGCCAGAATCGAGCGCGCGACCTTGCACCGCGATGTGGCGCTCCAGATCATGCACCTGCTGGAGCGGATGGCGCAGCCGGGCGCCGAGAGTCGCCACGCCTTGCTGGCGCCGCTCGATGAAATTGCGCCGCGCGCCGTCCAACCGTTCCTCCAGGCCATCCAGCCGCTGGATATGCGCTTCGATCGCATGGCGCGGGTTGCCGAGGCCGCGCTCCAAAGCCTCCACGCCACTCCGCTTGGCCGCGATCACGCGGTCGATCTGGGCCAGCAGACGAGAATCGCAATCGCGCACGCGGGATAGCAGGAGCAGGCGTTCGGGAACGGCGAACTCGGCCGCCGCGGTCGGGGTGGGCGCCCGGCGGTCGGCGGCGAAATCGATCAGGGTGGTGTCGGTTTCATGCCCGACCGCGGAGATGAGGGGGATCAGCGACGCGGCCGCCGCGCGGACCACGATCTCCTCGTTGAAGGCCATCAAATCCTCGATGGCGCCGCCGCCCCGGGCCACGATGAGCAGGTCGGGGCGCCTCGGCCATCCCTGGATCGGCAGCGCGTTGAACCCGGCGATCGCCGCCGCCACCTCAGCCGCCGCGTTCGCCCCCTGCACCGCGACCGGCCAGATCAGCACGTCACGCGGAAAACGGTCGGCCAGACGATGCAGAATGTCACGGATCACCGCCCCGGTTGGGGAGGTGACGACGCCGATCAGGCCCGGCAGGCTGGGAATCTGACGCTTGCGCTCTGGCGCGAACAGCCCTTCAGCCATCAGCTTTTTGCGGCGTTCCTCGATCAGTTTCAGCAGGGCGCCCTGCCCCGCAAGCTCCATCGATTCGATAACAAGCTGATAGCTGGAGCGCGCCGGATAGGTGGTGAGCCTGCCGGTGCAGATGACCTCGGCCCCATCCTCGGGGATCATGCCAAGT